>CAKUTY010000032.1 GCA_934692455.1 uncultured Erysipelotrichaceae bacterium | reverse complement strand
TTCTTGAATTCTTCAGACGTGTTTGAAGAATCTTAATTTTCCAACCAGTAAATGAAATTTTCTTATCTAATATATTTTTACCATAAAATAAACGTTCTACATCATCATCTTTACTATAATTACTACTAAATTCATTTTGTATAATTTCTAAATCATCATCATCAAACTCTAATTCTTTCTTAATAATAATAATCATTTAAACCTGTCCTTTCTTAACAACAAAAAAATACCAACTTTTTTTAGAAATTGATATTTTCTATATTAAATCCAAAACTTTAAAAGTCTGAACAGATTTCCCAATGGTGCACCAAACAAGAGTTGAACTTGCACGGGTTACCCCACACGCCCCTCAAGCGTGCGCGTCTACCATTTCCGCCACTGATGCATAGCAATATTTTAGCATAATAGCTTGCACAAGCTTGACAATGCGCATAAAATAGTGGGGTATGGAATTTAGGAAGATTATTAACGTGGCAGTTATTGCCCATGTAGATGCAGGTAAATCAACTTTGGTTGATGCGTTTTTAGCACAATCACATGTTTTCTCAGATCACGATGAAGTGGTTGAACAGGTAATGGATTCTAATGATTTGGAAAGAGAAAGAGGAATTACAATTTATTCTAAGAACTGTTCAGTTAATTATAAGGACTATAAGATTAACATCGTAGATACTCCAGGACATGCTGATTTCTCAAGTGAAGTTGAAAGAATTATTAAGACAGTAGATACTGTTATCTTGTTAGTAGACTCAAGTGAGGGTCCAATGCCTCAAACTCGTTTCGTATTGAAGAAGTCATTGGAGGCTAATTTAAGACCTATTCTATTAATTAATAAGATTGATAAAAAGGACCAAAGAGCTCTTCAAGTAATTGATGAAGTTTATGACTTATTCTTAGATTTGAAAGCTACTGATGATCAATTAGATTTCCCTATCCTTTATGGTATTGCCAAAGAGGGTATTGTTAGATATGAGATGGATGATACAAACAATGATATCGAGCCATTGTTCGAGACAATTGTTAAGCATGTACAGCCTTATCCAAATGTTATGGATAAGCCACTTAGAATGCAAGTTAGTGCCCTAGCTTATGATGACTATATCGGTAGAATTGGTATCGGTAGAGTTTATGATGGTGTTATTAAGGCTAATGAAATGGTTACTGTTTGTGATTGCGATATTAAGAAGGAGAATCGTAAGATTGCCAATCTTTATAACTATCAAGGTTTAAAAAGAACTGCAATTACTGAGGCTCAATGTGGTGATATCGTATTAATTAGTGGTATTGATAATATTGAAATTGGTGATACTATTTGTCAATTAGGTGATGTTGATCCAATGCCTCAAATTGATATTGAAGAGCCTACTATGTCTATGAACTTTATGGTTAACTCTTCTCCTTTCCAAGGTAAGTCTGGTAAGTTTGTTACTTCTAGAAATATTCGTGAAAGACTTGAAAGAGAACTTGAAGTAAATGTTGGTCTTAAGGTTGAAGAGACTGATTCTACAGATACATTTAAGGTTTCAGGTAGAGGTGAACTTCACTTGTCTATTCTTTTAGAGAATATGAGAAGAGAGGGTTATGAGGTAGCTGTATCTAGACCTGAAGTAATATTTAGAACTATTAATGGTGAACTTTGTGAGCCAATTGAAGAAGTTATTTGTTCAGTACCTAACGATTATAGTGGTACTGTTATCAATTCATTGAACTTAAGAAAGGGTGAGATGGTTGATATCGAAGATGAAGGTTCTTATACAAAGATTATTTATCACGCGCCTACAAGAGGCTTAATGGGCTTTAGATCTGAGTTCATTAACTCTACTAAGGGTGAGGGTGTTCTTGTTAGAAAGTTCATCGAATATAAGCCTTATAAGGGTGAAATTCCTGAGAGAACAAATGGTGCTATGATTTCTTGTGCTACTGGTAAGACAATGACTTATTCATTGTGGAACTTACAAGAAAGAGGTCAATTGTTTGTTGGTGCTGCTGAAGAAGTATATGAGGGTCAAATCGTTGGTGTTTCTAGTAAGATGCAAGATATGGAAGTTAATCCTACTGTAAACAAGAAGATGACTGCTGTTAGATCTACTGGTAATGATGAGGCTATGAAGCTTGTTCCTCATAAGCAATTCTCTCTTGAAGAAGCTCTTGAGTTTATCAATGATGATGAACTTGTAGAAATTACACCTGATGCGATTCGTATTCGTAAGAAGTATTTGACTAACTTAGATAGAAGACGTCATTTACGTGAGGTTAATAAAGGTTAATAAGAAGTGCGTTTGCACTTCTTTTATAATGCATGCTAAAATAATAAAAATTCTAATGGTAGATAGTTAGACAAATAATTCGGATAAGGAGGGTGCTTATATGAAGAAATTTTTGTGTATCTTTTTACTCTTAACGTTATTTGCGTGTGCTAATTCATTGGATTATTCATACAAGTTTAAGGATTTAACCATTAATATTCCTGTCGATGTAGTATTGGAGAGTAAAGTTTGGACTGGTGATTATACTGATTTAAATGGCAATGATTATGTGATTACTATGCAGAAACTGCATAATAAAAACAACTCATCTTTCTATGATTTGAGAAAACAGTATGAAAGTTCAGCGATTTTTGAAAATGGATGTACTTTGATTACTAATGATAATAAACATGCAGTGTATAAGTATGGTGATTGTGGTTTAGCTTGTATCTATATGGGAAATGATAATTCTTATTATTCTCTAATAGCCCAGGGTGAAAAAGAAGCCCTTAAGACTAACTATGAGTGGATTCTTAAGGCATTTAAGAATATAAAAGTTTAAATGATGATTGAGTTCATCATTTTTAAATGGTGAAGTCACAAATTGTGATTTCACCAAAAAGAAAAAGGCTTATTCAGCCTTTATTCAGAATATGACACAAATAGTGCTGCATAATCATCTGATGACTTAAGATAAGCCTTTAAAGCTTGTTTAGCACTTTCATAGTCTTTGGCATTATGTTCAAATGAAGCAGTAATGCCCATGGTTTTGCCAGTGTATTTAAATGTTACACCATTGATTTCTTTGCCATCAATTTCTTTAATAATGTCCTTGATTTTTGTTGTTCCGACTTTAATAATCATTTTAATTTCCTCCTGTTATTTCAATAAAAAATATAAAAAGTCATCTAAGTTTTTAATCTTATCTATATTGTTAAAAAGAAGATTGTTGTCACATAAAATATCAGTTAAACCAGCATATAGTTTTCTGAAATCGTCATTTGTATCTCTTTTTATCAGTATTAGACAAACTAAATTAATCTTTGATTTATTCCAATTAACTTTAGTGTGATTTAACATTACATATAATTTTGTGCTCAAGGCATTTTGAATATTTGAATGTGGTATCGCAAACTTATCAAAGAAACATGTTGATGATAAGTTTTCTCTACTTATTACTTGATTGTGAAAATCTTCTAAGACATCATTATTCTTTAATGCTTTTTCACATAAGAAGTTAATTGCTTCATATTTATCCATTTTTTCATTCAAGACATAGAAAGTATCTCTTGTAAGGTACCTATTAATCAAAGTTGAAACTTCCATAGCATTCTTTTCTTTTATAAATGTAGTAATTGCTTCCTGTACTTTGATAATATCCTTATCAGAGGCAAATGGAGACACTATACATTTTTTAATGTTTCTATTAACATCTTCTTCGGTAGTGATAATTAAACAATTCTTATATAGTCTATAGGGAATATCAGACATTGAACCATAAAATCCCATTATTTGTACCTTATAACCAATTTCCTTAACGATCTTATCAGCCAAGATGGTGTTACTTCCTGGGAAAGATGATACTAAAATAATTGGGGCAATTGATGCTTTTTCGGCAGCTTGCTCAATCGCATAGCCAATATGAATGGCGATTAAATTAATTTCAACTTCTGGAATATTTATATTAAAGTTCTTTGCGATTTTAGAGGCAATGGATACAGCTACTTCATATACATATGGTGCGTTTTGTTTAATGGAAATATTAGTTGGAACATAACTAATAGAGTTCATGCATCTTTTGATCATTTCAGATACATGAAGACAAAAGACGCTTAAGAATTCTTGATAATCTATAGAAGTTAAATAATAGTAATTAAAAGTATCTTCAACGATTTCTCTTATCATTTTCACAAAAGAATCTGACAGGTCAAAGACTCTAGGCTTTTCACCATTTCTAGAAATAAAACCATCAAGAGTTTGTTCAATTTCTTTAATAGTTAATAATTTATTGATATAGTGCATATGAAATTTAGTTTCCAACATTTCATTAATCTTATAAGCTAAGATTCTAGCGTCATAGTTTCTAATTGTACTTGGTGACTTTTCATAGGCATTAGAAATAATAAAAGGGTTTCTAGAGATAGTAACTAGTAGATTAATCAAAAAGTTAATTTCATAGTATTTAGGAATAGTATAACCATATTCGTTTATTAAATTTTCTGTTTCTAAACATATTTCATTTACGGGAATATTAGGAAAATAGTCTTTAAAATTATCGACATCTGAAAAGAAAGAATAAGATTCGTTGTGAATAATATTTCCTAATAGTTGTCTTTTATTTTGTTCATCTCCAATAATGCTTACATGATTGTTTTTTCTTTCAATTGTTAAATCATATAATTTCAATTGAGCATTAATTTGCGGAAGCAATTTTAAAAATTTACTATTTGAAATATAAAAATATTCAGTAATTTCATTTACAGTTAGACTATTATTTTTTATTAGAATATATTTAATTATCTTATCGATGTTTTCTTCTTCTATTTGATAGTTAGCTAATATATCATCTATTTCTTCAATGAATGAATCATTTATAAGATAGCCCTTATTATTAGATATTATGATTTCTTTTTCTTGATTTATATGTTTAATATCGTTGATTAAAGTTCTTCTTGTGATATCTAAGTCAGAGGTAATTGTTTTAGAAGTAATATGCTCATTACAAGAAGAGATTATCTTTAATATTTCAAGCTGTCTTATGGTGAATTTAACCATATTTATATTAAAACACAAAATGAATTATATTTTTTCACAATGGTGTGAAATATAAGAAATTACAATCATTTTACAAAGTGATATATTGCTCATGTGAGGTAAACATATGACTGGTAGAAAGTTTTTGTGGGGCGGTGCTACTGCTTCATATCAGTGCGAAGGTGCTTGGAACGAAGATGATAAGGCTCTAAGTATGTGGGACAAATATCTTCATGATAATAATTTAGAAAATGGAGATGTTGCGAGTGATCATTATCATAAATATAAGGAAGATATTAAGTTAATGGCTGAAGGCGGTCATAATGCTTATAGATTTTCTATTTCTTGGCCTAGAATCATTAAAAACAAGGAAGGCGAAGTAAACAAGAAGGGAATTGAATTCTATAGATCTTTAATTGATGAGTGTAGAAAATATGATATTGAACCTTTTGTTACTTGTTACCATTGGGACTTACCAGAATATTGGCAAGAATGTGGTGGTTGGTTGAATAAGGACGTTGTCTATGCTTTTGCGAAATATTGCGAAGTATTATTTAAAGAATTTAGTGATGTAAAATTCTTTTCCACTTTCAATGAACCAAAGTGGTTTATCTTTAGTGGTTATATGTCAGGCAACTATCCACCAAATCATGTTGGCAATGTTCAAGAAGTGATTGAATGTTGTTATAACGTGATGTTGGCTAGTGCCTTAGCTGTTAAGAAATATAAAGAAGGCAACTATAATGGTGAGATTGGTTTGGTTGCTTCTTATCAAACAATTTATTCAGTTGGTGATAATAAAGAGGCTATTAGAAATGCTGAGAATTATTGTAATAACTGGCAAACAGAAACAGCATGTCTTGGAAGATTTCCAGCTGATATGGTTGAAAAGTTAAAGAATAGTGGTTATGACTTTAGTTTTGTGAAAGAAGAAGACTTACAAATTATTAAAGATAATACAGTAGATTTTATTGGTCTTAATTATTATTCTCCACAATATGTGCTTCCATATAGTGGCGGTGAGACAAACGTTAAAGTTAATAATTTAGGTAAGAATTATAAAGGCGATATGAGAAGTGTTGTTAAGGGTTGGTTTGAAATTGACAACGATACTATGCAAAAGCTTCCTCATAATCCTTGGAACATGGTTAATAAGCCTGAGACGATGTATGATGCGGTAGCTAGAAATAATTATTTAAATAAGCCTATGTATATTACTGAAAATGGTTTAGGTATGTATGAGGATATTCATGGTGATTTAAATGATGATGAAAGAATTGAGTATATCAAAGAGAATGTTAGAGCTTTATTGAAGGCTAAGAAAGATGGTTCTGATATTAATGGTTACTTTGTATGGTCACCATTTGACTTATATTCTTGGAAAAATGGGACTGAAAAAAGATATGGTTTAATCGCGGTTGATTTTGAGAATGACTGTAAGAGAATTCCGAAGAAATCATATTATTGGTATCGCGATGAAATAAACAGTGATTGGGAGGACGTAAGATGATCAATATAGTTTTAGTTTGTAATGGTGGTATGTCAACAAGTATGTTGGCAAAAAGAATGGTTGAAGCAGGAAAGGGCGAATTTAATGTTAATGCTTATGGTGAACAAGAGTATTTAAAGCACACTGATGTAGCAGACATCATTATGGTAGGCCCCCAAGTACGTTATTTAATTGATCAAATTAAAGAACGTACTAATAATCGTATTCCGGTTGTAAGTATCAACCCTCTTGCTTATGGAAGAATGAATGCAGCTGAAGTCCTTAAGCAAGCTAAAGAGATACTAAACAAATAAATTTAAGAGGAGATATTTATTATGGAAAAATTTATTGCGTGGCTTGAGAAGCATTTAATGCCTATCGCCAACAAAATTGCTAAACAAAGACATTTGATGGCTATTCGTGATACTTTCATGACTATTTTGCCACCTCTATTCTTTGGTGCAATCGTTGCTGTTATTAATGCTGGTTCAGGTTTTGAATCAACTAATGGATTCTTAGTAGCTTGGAAAAACTTTGCAACTAACAACTCATTAATTCTTGGTTGGTTAAATCTAATCACAATGAGTGTTATGTCATTATATGTATGTATTGGTATTACATATTACTTATCTAAGAGATATGAACTAAATGTATTTATGCCACTTATTACAGCAGTTGCTGGTTTTGTAATGTTGGCTAGTTATCCACAAGAATTAGGCTATGGTAATGCCTTAGTTCAAATCACATATTGGGATGGTAAGGGTATTTTGGTTGCGATCTTTGTAGCTATCTTTACTGTTGAAATGTTTAAACTAATGAGAGATAAGAAAGTCGGCTATATTAAGATGCCAGATTCAGTACCTGCTGCATTGTCTGATACTTTCGCTTCTCTTATTCCAACAATCGTTATTTTAACTGTTGATTCTATTATCTTCACTATTTGTTCAAAGACTGCTGGAACTTCTTTAGCTGGAGTTGTAATTAACATTTTATCACCTGCCTTTGAAGTAGCTGATTCATTACCTGTAGCAATGCTAGTTGCATTCCTTCTAAATGTTGGTTGGTTCTTTGGTATCCATGATGCTGTATGGAGTGGCTTATTAGCTCCAATTGAATACGGTACTTTATCAATCAATGCTGCTGCTAAAGCTGCTGGCGCTGTTTTACCACATGTATTTACTGTATCATTCTGGTGCTACTTTGGTATTATCGGTGGTCTTGGTAACTGTTTAGCTTTGGGTATTTTATGTTTAACTTCTAAGAAAGAAGATATTAAGATGGTTGGTAAGCTTGGTATTATTCCTGCTTTCTTTGGAATCTCAGAACCTATTACATTTGGTCTACCTATCATGCTTAATCCAATCTTGTTTATTCCATGTTTCTTAACTTCTATTGTTAATGTTACTGTTTCATACTTGTTGATGTCTGCAGATGTTATTGGTAGAACTTTCGCAATGTTGTCATACAATATGCCATCTATCTTTGGCTCATATTTGGCAACAGGTGATATTAAGGCTGCAGTATTGATTGTAGTATTAATACTTGTTGATATTGTAATCTATTATCCGTTCTTTAAGGCTCACGAGAGAAACTGTGATAAGCTAATGTCAGAATAATTAATTAGGAGCCGCTTATGGCTCCTAATTTTAGAAAGGGTTTTATGGAAAATATAATTACTGAGGAACAGTCTTTTACACTTATATTACATGCAGGTAATGCTAAGAGTAGTTTTATGGAAGCTATTAATTCTGCCAACAAGGGTGAATTTGATAAGGCTGAAGATAAGATGAAAGAGGCTGAAGTGGAGCTTAATGAGGCTCATCAGATGCAAACAGATCTTTTGGTTAAGATGGCCAATGGTGAAGCTTGTTATACAGATCTTTTAATGGTTCATGCTCAAGATCATTTAAATAATGCAATTTTGATGAAGGATCTTGCCAGACAAATCATTTACATGCAAAAAGAAATTTATGATTTAAAAAAGGATAAATAATGACATTAAGAAAAGATTTTTTATGGGGTGGTGCTACTGCCTCTTATCAATGCGAAGGTGCTTGGAATGAGGATGATAAGGCTCTAAGCATGTGGGATAAATATTTACATGAGGGAGGCTATGAAACAGGTGATGTAGCTAGTGATCATTATCATCATTTTAGAGAAGATATTAAGATGATGAAGGATGGTGGTCAAAACTCTTATCGTTTTTCTATTTCTTGGCCAAGAATTATTAAAAATATTGAAGGTGAAATTAATCCAAAGGGAATTAAGTTTTATAGAGATTTACTTCTTTGTTTAAAAGAAAACAACATTACTCCTTTTGTTACTATATATCATTGGGACTTACCACAATATCTTGAGGACAAGGGTGGTTGGTTGAATGAAGAAACATGTTATGCGTATCAATATTTCGCTAAGGTATGTTTTGACAACTTTGGCGATTTAGTTAAACATTGGGTAACCTTTAATGAACCTAAGTGGTGTACAGCTTCTGGTTATCTTATAGGCAATTATCCACCAGTCCACAAAGATCCTTATGAGATGATAGTAGCCGCTTATCATATTATGTTTGCAAGCGCCTTAGCAGTTAAAGAGTTTAAAGAAAATAATTATGAGGGTCAAATTGGTATTGTGCATTCATTTTCTCCTGTTAATGGTGTTGATGATACTTTAAAGACTAGAATTGCTATGCGTTTTGCGGATAATTACTCAAATAGGTGGGTTCTTGATACTGCCGCTAAGGGTGAATTGCCTTTTGATTTGTTGGAGTCTTTGAGTGAAAAGTTTGATTTGTCTTTTATTAAAGATGAACACTTGCCTATTATTAAGAATAATACTGTTGATTTCTTGGGGTTAAATTATTATTCACATACTTTGGTAAAGCCTTATACAGAAGGTGAAACTAATTTTGTCGTTAATAATAGTGGCAAGAACTTTAAAGGCAAGAACACCGTAATTATTAAAGGATGGTTTGAACAAATCTTTGATAATCCAAATGCTACTTATACTGAATGGGGAACTGAAATTTATCCTCAAGGTTTAGAAAAGGGTTTAATTGAAGCTTATAATGATTATCATTTGCCTATTTATATTACAGAAAATGGTATAGGTGTAAGAGAAGATGTTAAGGTAAGCCAGGTTCAAGATGATTATCGTATTTCGTTTATGAACGATCATATTAATGCCATTATGAATGCGGTAGATAAGGGTGTTGATGTAAGAGGCTATTATGCATGGAGTTCTTTTGACTTGTATTCTTGGAAAAATGGTGTTGAGAAAAGATATGGTTTAGTAGCTATAGACTTTGATGATGAGAATCTAAAGAGAACACCTAAGAAGAGTTACTACTGGTTTAAGGATATTATCGAAAGTAATGGAGATAAGATTAAGCGTAAGAAGAACTTTTAATCTATAATAAATTGGTGAGGTATTTTGAATGAATTATGATGTAGTTATTATAGGTGCAGGACCTGGTGGTATTTATTCTGCATATGAACTGGTTAAAAAAGACCCTAGTCTAAAGATTTGTCTATTAGATAGTGGTAATGCTCTAAATAAGAGACATTGTCCAATTGATGGCAAGAATATTAAGTCATGTATCAATTGTAAATCATGCTCAATCATGTCAGGCTTTGGTGGAGCAGGTGCTTTCTCTGATGGTAAATATAATATTACCAACGACTTTGGTGGTACTCTATATGAATACATTGGCTATGATAAGGCGTTAGACTTAATGAACTATGTAGATGAAATCAATGTTGAACATGGTGGTCAAAACTGTAAGAAATATTCTACAGCAGGAACTAAATTAAAGAAGATTTGTATGCAAAACTCTTTAAAGCTATTAGATGCTGAAGTAAGACACTTAGGAACTGATGTTAACTATATCGTTTTAGATAATATTTACAATGAAATTAAGGATCATGTAGATATCATCTTTAATACACCTGTAACTGATGTTATTGCCAATGGTGATAATGACTTTAGTGTAGTAACTGATAAGGAAACATATAACTGTAAAGACTTAATCATTTCAGTAGGAAGATCTGGTTCATCTTGGATGGAAAAGATTTGTAAGAGCCTAGATATCCCAACTAAATCAAATAGAGTAGATATTGGTGTTAGAGTAGAAATACCTGCTGTAATCTTCTCAGACATTACTGATGAACTATATGAATCAAAGATTGTCTATCGTACTCCACACTGGGAAGATAATGTTAGAACTTTCTGTATGAATCCTAATGGTATTGTCGTAAACGAGAATACTAACGGTATTATTACTGTAAATGGTCACTCATATGAGGGTGATGATAAAAAGACTGAGAATACTAACTTTGCCCTACTTGTATCTAAAAACTTCTCATATCCATTTAAAGATTCTAATGGTTATGGTGAATCAATAGCTAGATTATCTAATATGTTAGGTGGTGGTGTCATTGTTCAAAGATTCGGTGACCTTGAAAGAGGAAGAAGATCAACACCTGCAAGAATTGCCGAAGGTTGTGTTAGACCTACATTAAATGCTACTCCCGGTGATTTATCTCTAGTGCTTCCAAAAAGAATCCTAGACTCTATCATTGATATGATTCATGCATTAGATAAGATTGCCCCAGGTACGGCTAATGATGATACATTATTATATGGTGTAGAAGTTAAGTTCTATAATATGACAGTAGAAGTAGATAATAATCTAATGTCTAAATACAAGGGACTATTTGTGATTGGTGATGGTTCTGGTATTACTCATTCATTGTCACATGCATCTGCAAGTGGTGTCTATGTAGCAAGATATATTACTAATAATTTATAAAAGTATGAGGTGTCTTTAAAAGAGACATCTTTTTTATTATATTAAGAAATTCAATGTGTCGGCCACAAAGCCAAAAATTAGGGTATATGGTCGAGTGTTAATTTATACACTATGAAAAGAACTTCTAATAAGTATTGATGATTATTCTATTGATTATTGTTAACTATTTCAAAGTAGCGGTAGAATTGTTCATAGGTTTTATGGTATTATTTGAACACGATAATTGTACAATAAACGGGAATTTACAGAACTAACATGTTAGTTAAGAAATCAAAGCAACATTTGGTTTTCTTAAGTTAAAATATGTAATGTGAAGAGCTCATACAAGAAATATATGAGGGAGATTAGTTGTGGCAGATAATATTAAATTTGAAATGTTAGCAGACAGTATCAAAAGTATTAATTTAAAAGCTGGAAATGCAGCTAGAAGCGCAGTAAATCAATTGATGACGCTTAGAAACTGGGCTATAGGATACTATATTGTAGAATATGAACAAAGGGGAAGCGATAGAGCCGAGTATGGCACCCACTTATTAAAGACACTTGAGGAACAGATAGCTGAAAAAGGAATGAATTCTACTTTGTTTAAATGGTGTCGTCAGTTCTATATATTATA
>CAKUTY010000031.1 GCA_934692455.1 uncultured Erysipelotrichaceae bacterium | reverse complement strand
ATTGAAGTATTTTGATAAGCCAAAGTGGGTTATGTGGATTAAGGTTCTTGTAGCTTGTGTTCCTGCTGCTATTGTTGGATTGGCATTTAATGATTTGTTTGAAGAATTGTTCTATAACTATGTTTGCGTTGCGATTGCGTTAATTGTTTTTGGTGTTGCGTTTATCATTATTGAAACAAGAAATCATGGTAAATCTGCCAAGATTAATTCAATTGCTGAATTAGATTATAAGACTGTAATTATTATTGGTTTATTCCAATTAATTGCGGCTATTTTCCCTGGAACTAGTAGAAGTGGTGCGACTATTGTAGGTGCTTTATTAATTGGTGTTAGTAGAGTGGTTGCGGCTGAATTTACTTTCTATTTGGCAGTTCCTGTAATGTTTGGTGCAAGTTTATTGAAGTTAGTTAAGTTTGGCTTTGCGTTTACTACCTTAGAATTCTTTATTTTAATGGTTGGTATGATTGTGGCTTTTATTACTTCAATGTTTGTGATCAGTTTCTTGATGTCTTATATTAAGAAACATGACTTTAAGGTATTTGGTTATTACCGTATTGTTTTAGGTATTTTAGTTTTAGCTTATTATTTCCTATTTGCGATTAAATAAGTATAATGTAAATAAGAGGTAAAATTCGTGAAAATTGTTAGTAAAGAAGAATTCGATGTTATCTCAAGAAGCGGCAATGTAGTTGTTGATTTTTATGCTGACTGGTGTGGGCCTTGTAAGTTATTGGGTCCAGTTCTTGAGAAGATCAGCAAGAGTTATCCTGATATTACTTTCATTAAGGTGAATGTAGATGATAATGAACAGCTTGCTGTTGATTTTGGTATTTTGTCTATTCCGGCTGTTTTTATGCTGAAGGATGGTAAGCCAGTTAATAAGTTTGTTGGTTCTTTACCTGAATCAAGGATTGTTAATATTTTAGAGGAAACTTTTAAGTAGATTGTTTGTTTTTGACAATCTACTTTTTTATTTTGTGGGGAGATTATGACATTATCAGATATTGTTAAGTTATTGGGTGGTGTTGCACTGTTCTTGTTCGGTATGACCCTAATGGGTGATAGCCTTAAGAAGGTTGCTGGTACCAAACTGGAAGTTTTTTTATACAAGTTAACAGGTAGTCCTTTAAAGGGTATTCTTTTGGGTACTGGTGTTACGGCTATTATTCAATCATCTAGTGCTACAAGTGCGATGGTTGTTGGTTTTGTAAACTCTGGTATGATGAAGCTTAATCAGGCTATCAGTATTATCATGGGTGCTATTATTGGTACAAGTATTACAGGTTGGGTTATTTCTTTATCTTATATTGGTACTGGTAATAGTGGTATGTTGGAATTGTTTTCAACAAGCACTTTAGCTTCTTTAATTGGAGTTATTGGTATTTTGCTGATTATGGTTTCTAAGAAACGTAAACAAAAGAATATCGGTGAGATTTTATTAGGTTTTACTATTTTGATGGTAGGTATGGAACAAATGTCTGGGGCTGTTAGTGGTCTTAGAAGTGAGCCTACTTTCTTAAATTTATTTACATCATTTTCAAATCCAACCTTGGGTATTGGCTTTGGTATGTTGTTTACAGCTTTAATTCAAAGTGCTAGTGCTGCTGTTGGTATTATTCAAGCTTTATCTAGTACAGGTGTTATTACTGTTGATATGACCGTTCCAATTCTTATTGGTATTGCGATTGGTGCTTCTTTACCGGTAATTATTTCTTCTATTGGTGCTAATGCGGATGCTAAGAAGGCAGCTTATTCTTATTTGGTTATTGATGTTGTCGGTGGTTTGTTGTTTGCGGTAATTTTCTATGCTTTGAATTTCATTTTCCATTTTAATTTCTTGGATGATATTGTGAATCCTGTTTCTATCGCCTTTATTAATACGATGATAAGGGTTGTGATGATTGGGATGTTGTCTCCTTTTATTAAGACTGTTGAGAAGCTTGTTGGTCTTATGGTTAAGGATAATAATGATGAGGAACAAAGTGATACTAATTTGTTGGAAGAAAGATTCTTACAGTATCCACCTTTAGCGTGTGAAAACGTTACCCAGGTAATTAATACAATGGCTGGTAAGGTCTTGGATATTACTTTTAGTGCCATTAGCTTATTGGATAATTTCGATGAGAAGAAGTTTGCTAAGGTAGAGAAGAAGGAAGTTAGGTTGGATGAGTATGAGGATAAGATAAATATTTATCTAACTAAGATGGCTTCTAAGTCTTTGAATGGTTATCAATCTAGACTTGTTGGTCGTTATTTACATAGTGTTGGTGATTTGGAGAGAATTTCTGACCATGCCTTGAATATTGCACAATTGGCTCAGGCTATTTCTGAGGATAAGGTTGTTTTCTCTAGTGATAGTAAGAAGGAATTGGATTTATTATTAGAGGCAATTAAGAAGGTTTCTACAATGTGTATGGATAGTTTTATTACTAGTGATATTGAACAATCATATGCGGTTGAGCCTTTGGAGCAAGTGGTTGATAAGATTGTTGATAAGATGAGGGAGAATCATATTGAGCGTCTTCAAAACGGTGAGTGTAATGTTCAAAGTGGTTATATCTTCGATGATTTGTTGAATAACTTTGAAAGAGTTTCGGATCATTGTTCAAATATTGCGTTGGCAACCATTGGTTCCTATGATAAGAATTTCGATACTCATACGTTTGAGATCGATATTAGAAAAGAAGATCATTTCTTGGATCTATATCGTCAATATCTTGATGAATTAAATTATTATGATGTCTTAAGTAAGTAGTCCTAGTGGCTACTTATTTTAATATATGAGCACATATAAAATCTGCTTATTAAAATACCGATAATTAAGTCGACAGATAATTTATAAACCGTTATAAAGCTCGTGAGTAGTATTTATTTTATAATTGTGTCGAATATTTTAGATAAAACAACAAATGTGACGATTAATTTCGGATAAAAATTGTTTTATTTGGAATGTTTTTATACTAAAGGAGCAATGGAAATGAGCACGGTAAGTAAAATATTAGAATACTTAAATCAACAAAGAATTAATTTCGATAATTTGGATGATTTTACTACGGTTAGTATTTCAGAGAAGCTTATTATGTCAAGAACTTCAACTTCTGAATATTTAAATTCATTAGTTAAAGATGGAAAAGCGGTAAGAATCAAATCAAGACCAGTATATTATCTTCCAGTAAAGAAATTAGAAGAAGTATATAACTTAAAAATTGATGAATTTGAGTTTTTGTCTATCGAAGCATTAAAGAGACATCTTGATACAAACGCAAACTATGTTAGAGACTTTGACTTTGCAATCGGATGTAATGGCAGTTTGATGATGCCAATATCTTCCTTAAAATCAGCTGTTTCTTACCCAACTTCTTTACCGGTTATTATTTTCGGTAAAAAAGGAACAGGAAAAAAGTATCTAGCTAAATTAGCTTTGGACTATTTGAAGAATAATAATCTTTGTGACAAAAAGTCAAAATTTATTTACTATGATTTATCTAAAGAAAGCTTTGAAGATGTATTAATAGATATTAAAAAGAATGAAAAACAAATTCAAACAGGGTTAGTTTATCTAAATAGTGTGTCATCTTTATCTTTGAAACAACAAAAGGAATTGGCATTAACGATAGAGGCTATTGAAAAGTTGAAAATTATTGTATCTTCCGAACAAGATGCTGATTATCTTGAACCAGAATTGTTGTTTGAAGTTCCGGTAAGAATAAGCCTTCCTTTATTTGTTGATAGATCAGAAGATGAAAAGAAACAGTTTGTTACTAATTTATTTAGAGAAGAAGAAAAGAAACTAAACAATACTTTTTTGATTTCTAGAAACTTATTAAATACATTAGCCAAAATAGATTATTCGAATAATATTGATGATTTAAAAAAGACTATAGTAGCGGTTTGTGCAAATGCTTATGATAGAAATGCGAATCCGATTGAAGTTGATGTTAAACATTTGCCAGTAGAATTTTACAATTATGTATCTTTTATAAAGAAAGATGAATTAATTACTTTGGATATGTATGAAGCATCTTCATTTTGCGATAACGTTATTGATTATATGAATTTGTTATTGAACTACAATAAAGAGCTTGGCGATGTTAAAGATTATGATGGTACTCGTAGCATTATGCGTCAGTTCTATGAGATGCTAGAAAAAACTGATTTGTATTCAGATGAAAAGATTCAGTTATATGAAAGAACACTTAGCGAGCTAATCAATAGTTTGGAACAAAACAGAGGAATAAATCTACCACTTAATAGTATTCATGTTCTTGCTAGATTATTGATTTTGGAGGAGAATTCAAGATCACAACTTGCTAGATGGCAAAGCAAAGTACGCGAATCTTTAAGAAGTTTATTTGAAGATATTAAAACTAACTTGATAAATGAATATATTTTAGAGGAAAAGATAGCAAATGCAGTACAAAATGGATTAAATATACAGCTGTCTATTGTCTCTAAAGTAATTATTATGCTAAATATTCATTACTTTAATTCAAATATAAAGAATCAAAAAATAACCGGAATTGTCTTGTCTCATGGAATCTCAACCGCTTCATCAATTGCGATTGCGGTTAATACTTTATTAGAATCTCAAGTTTTTGAGGCTATAGATATGTCACTTGACACTACGATTGATGAAGTAGCTAATAGAGTGAATTTATTTGTTAAGAATAATCCATATTTAACAGACATTGTTCTTTTGGTTGATATGGGTTCTTTAGAAAAACTAGACACATTGATTGAAAATAGAATAAATATTGGAATTATAAATAATGTTTCAACCGCTACAGCTCTTAATGTTGGCAGTATGATTCTTCAAGAAAGAGAATTGGAGGAAATTCTTAAGAAGGCAGTTATTGAGTCAGCTTGTCATTATAAATTGATTCATTCAAAACAATATGAAAGAGCGATCGTATTTGCTAGTGATACTGGCGTTCAAATATCTGAAAGATTAGTTTCTTTATTTAAGAAGTCTTTGCCTAAGAAAATTGATTTGGTTATGGTTGCTTATGATTATAAACAACTAAAAGAGATAAAAACTGAAGATGCTATTTTTCAAAAATATGATGTTGCGTTATTAATTTCTTCAAAGGGTATTGATATTGGCAACGTCGACAATATTTCTCTTGAAGAAGTTATGAGTTTTGAGAAAAATGATGTTTTGAGAAAAGTCCTTGGTGATTACTTGAATGAAGAGGAATTAGATTTGTTTGAGACAAAGCTATTGAAGAACTTTACTTTGGAGTCGATAGTAAATAATTTGACAATTCTAAATCCAACTCGACTATTGGATGATGTTTCCATTTCGATTAATAATTTGCAACAAAGCTTAGGTCATCGTTTCAAACCAAATACCGTAATTGGAATTTCTATGCATGTTTGTTTTATGATCGAAAGGCTTATGACTCATAGTGAAATTCAAGAGTCTGGCGAAGAAAGTGAATTTGAGGAAAATGAAAAGGATTTTATTTCTAATGTTGATAAGTCTTTTGAAAGAATCTATTCAACTTATAACATTAAGATTCCAACTTCAGAAATGATTTATTTATTTGATTATATAAAGAACGATTAGGGAGGTGTTAGATATGATTAGATATTTATTTGCATCACATGGTCCTTTGGCTTCTGGGATGGCTGAAAGCGTGACATTTATCGCAGGAAAGGAAAAACATATTGACACAATTTGTGCTTATATGGATCCAAGTGTTAGTTTGGCACAACAAATAGAAGATGTTTTTAATACTTATGATAGTAATGATGATGTTGTTGTCCTAACTGATTTATATGGTGGTTCAGTAAATAACGAGTTTGTAAATCTTTTACAAAAAAAGAAATTTTATTTGGTAGCTGGAATGTCTATGGCTTTAGCAATTCAAATGTTAATGACTTTAGATGAAAGCGACATAGAGAATAGTATCAAAAACGCGGTTAATGAAGGTAAAACATCGGTTATATACTGCAATGATCTTATAAAGAAAGATAACGTTGAGGAAGATTTCTAATGGAACTATATCCAATGAATATCAATTATCGTTATTACGATTTAGAATATTTCTTTAAAACCTGTAATACCGAAAACTGTAGAAATGTAGAACTTTGGCTTTGTCCACAACACTTTTTAGTAAATGCCCAATATATGCAAGATGCTGATTTGTTATTGAAACTAATGAATAAATATAACGTTAAGATTCAAGTTATATGTGGTGAACAAAATAATCCAAAGCCAAATAATATCGCTGCTAGAGATCCATTCTTAATCGAAAATACATATAAGTATTTCTGTAGAGTTGTAGATCTTGCCAGTCAAATAGGTGCAAAGATGATTTTGGTTACACCTGGTTGGAATTATTATGATGAAAATCCAGATGTTGCTAGAAAAAGATCGATTTTGATGTTAAGAAGAATTGCCGATTATGCAAAGAATAAGAACATAAAGTTGGCGATGGAAACTATTTGGTCCAAATCATCTCTTGTGGCTAATACTATTTCAAAGGCTAAGGAAATACTTGATGGAGTAGATAGAGATAATTTTGGATTAACTATTGATTTTGGTGCAATGCATTATGCAAAAGAAACATTAAAAGATTGGTTTGAAACATTTCCGGGAAAGATATGGCATATTCATTTTGTCGATGGAAAGCCAACCGGACACATGCCTTGGGGACTTGGAAATTTGAATATGAATGATTATATTTCTTCTTTAAAGGGATATGAATATTCAGGTGGATTGTCTTTGGAATATGTGGATCCAGTTTCGTTTAAGGAACCTGAAAAATACTTAAGAAGTACAAAAGAGCTATTTAATAGCTGCATATAGAAAGGAGGAAGAAAATGATTAAACTTTGTAGAGTTGATCACAGATTATTACATGGACAGGTAGCTTTTACTTGGTGCAATTCAGTTAATGCTGATTGTATTTTGATTGCTAATGATGAGGTTGCATCTGATGAAATTCGTATGACAACTATGAGGTTGGCAAAACCGACAGGAGTTAAGTTGGTGATTAAGGATATGAAAGATTCTATTAGTGCACTTAATTCTGGTGTAACTGATAAGTACAATCTTCTTATTGTGGTTGGCAATGTCGCTGATGCATATAAATTAGCAACTGAATGTTCTTCAAGAATCAAATCAATTAATCTTGGTGGAACAATGAAAAAAGAAGATACTATCAAATCATTTGGCCCTGCAGTTCATTTGAACAGTGATGAATTGAATTTGCTTAAGAAGTTAGTAGAAGATGGATGTGAAGTAGAAGTTCGTCAAACTGCTAAAGATAAAAAACTTGTAATTGAAAAGGCTGATCTATAGTAAAAGGAGGATAAACTATGATACAAGCATTACTTGTTGGTCTTATTGTGTTTATTGGTAAGGCTGACTACTTTGTGGGAACCGCAAATTTAGGTAGACCACTTGTACTTGGTGCACTTGTTGGTATTGCATTAGGCGATGTTAAGACAGGTGTTATGTTGGGCTTTGAACTTGAATTGGTATTCATGGGTATGCAAGCCATCGGTGCTTCTATACCACCAGACATGATTGTTGGTTCGGTTTTAGGTACTGCGTTTGCAATTTCAACTGGTTCTGGTGTTGAAACAGCAATCACAATCGCAATGCCAGCCGCAATGCTATCTGCTGTTGTTGTTAACTTATTCTATGGTGTTATTACTCCATTGATGGCTAAAATGGCAGACCGTTATGCAGAAGAGGATAATGATAAAGGAATAGAGTTAGTTTTCTTATCAAATGGTTTCTTATTTGATTTATCATTCGCTATTATTGCGTTTGTTTGTTTCTTATTTGGTGGTGATGCGGTAACTGCACTTCTAAATGCAATTCCTTCATGGTTAACTTCAGGAATTGGAATTGCTGCGGGTATTTTACCAGCTGTCGGTTTTGCACAATTAATTTCTATGATTTCAAATAAGCAAATCGCAGTATTCTTCTTCTTTGGTTTCTTATTAAGTGCATATTTAGGTATTCCAGTATTAGGAATTGTATGTTTCTCAATTGTGCTAGTTGGTATTTTGATGATGGCTCATCAATTTGCACCAGCTACAAATAATGTTGTAAAAGGAGACGACGATAATGAATTCTAATAAATTAACAAAGAAAGAACTTAGAAGTGGGTTCTGGAGATCATTTACAACTTCACATGCTTGGCATTATGAACGTCAACAACACATGTCATTCTGTTATTCAATGATTCCTGCTATTAAGAAACTATATGATAACAAGGAAGACCGTGTAGCTGCTTATAAGAGACATTTGGAATTCTACAATTGTCAAGCAACAATGCATCCATTGATTTTCGGTATTTCAGCTGCTATGGAAGAAGAAAATGCCAATAATGATAATTTTGATACAGAATCAATTTCAGCTATGAAAGTTGCATTAATGGGCCCTTTGGCTGGTATTGGGGATTCGTTGATTGGTGGTACACTTCGTATTATTGCAACTGGTATTGCAGCTGGTTTATGTGCTGCAGGATCTCTTGCTGGACCTATTTTGTTCTTAGCAATTTATAATATTCCAACAATTGCTTTACGTTACTTTGGTGTAAAGTATGGTTACAAATTCGGTAATACAATTATTTCTAAAGCTGCTGATTCAGATACAATGCGTAAGATTACAACTGCTTTAGGTATCGTTGGATTAATGGTAATTGGAGCGATGTGTGCTACTAACATTAGTGTATCAACACCTATTGCATTTAATATCTCTGGTTCAGCTTTCTCATTGCAAGATACATTAGATTCTATTTTCCCTAGATTACTTCCACTTGTAACTATTGGTATATTCTATGGATTAAATAAGAAACACGTTAATGTGTTGGCACAAATAATAATTATTATGGTTGCCGGTATTGTGCTTGGTGCGTTGAAGATTCTTGGTTAATTAAAGGAGAGAGATTAATATGGTTGAATATTGTTTAGATACAGGTGATTTGGAAATGGTAAAGAAGTGTGTTGGCGTTTATCCGCTAGCATGCTTCTCAATGAATCCATCTATTGCGGTTAATTGTCTTAAAGGTACTGGTAAGACGTTCTTAGAGAACGCTAATCAAATCCGTGAAGTTATTGGATTAGATACACCTTTTTATCTTGAGGCTATGGGCGATACTGCTGAAGAGATGATTGAAGATGCACGTGCTGTTAGGGCAAAGGTACCTGGTAATACTTTGGTAAAAATTCCTGCTTGTCCTGAAGGTTTAAAAGCTATTGCCGCTTTAAAGAAAGAAGGAATTTATTGTTCTTGTACAGCTATTTATGATTTTAATCAAGCGATGTTAGCTGCGGAAGCTGGAGCTATTTGTGCAGCTGTATATGTTTCTAGAATTGATAAAAACGGTGGCGATGGCATTGAAACCGTTGCTAAAATTGCTAAGGCATTTAAGATGCATGGTATTACAGAATGTAAAGTTTGTGCAGCTTCTTTAAAAACACCTCTTGCGATTGAACAAGCTATTTTAGCAGGTGCTGAAAATGTAACAGTAGATTTGCCTATGCTAGAAGCTTTAATCACTCATCCAATGACTCCTAATACTTTAGATACTTTTAAGTCAGATTGGGAAGGTTTGTTTGGAAAAGGCGTACGTATCGCTAATATGGAAAAGTAAAAATGGAATATTGTCTTGTAACTTATAATTTAGAAATGGTTAAAAAGGCTATAGAATATTTCCCTGTTAATTGCTTCGCGATGAATCCTAGTATTGCCGCTAAAGATTTAAAAAATAGTGATACATCATTTTTAGAAGCAAGTAAAAAATATAGGGAAATAATCAATAACGATATGCCGTTGTATATAGAGGTTATGGGCGATACTTCTGATGAAATGATAGAAGATGCAAGAAGAATTATAAAAGAAGTTCCGGGTAATACATTAGTTAAAATACCCGCAACAGATGAAGGCCTTGTTGCGATAAGAAAATTAAAGGCTGAGGGTATCCGTTCTTCTTGCACTGCTATCTTTGATTTAAATCAAGCTTTATTAGCTACTGAAGCTGGGGCTGTATGTGTTGCTGTTTATGTGTCTAGATTAGATAAAAACGGTTATGATGGTATTTCTGTTGTTAGACAGATTAGTGAAGCTTTTAAATTAAGAAACATTGATACTATGGTTTGTGCAGCATCGTTAAAGACACCTTTGGATGTTGAAAAAGCGATTCTTGCCGGTGCACAGAATGTAACTGTTGACTATGAAATGTTAGAAAAAATGATTGGACATTTTTAGAAGGAGAAATAATGAGGATATGGGGTTCACCTGGCCATTATATACAAGGTGCCGGGGTCATTGAAAAATTACATGATTATGCAAATAGTTTTGGAAATAATCATCTATATATTGTTGATGAATTTCTAATGAATTTGTTTGATGAAAAGGTTGCTAAGACATATAAAGATCAAAGTGAATATGAATGTATATCTTTTTCTGGTGTAATTTCACATAAGAATATTGATGCAACGATGAATAAATGCAAAAAATCTGATGTTGTAATTGGTATTGGTGGAGGAAAAACAATCGATGTTGCCAAAATGATTGCGAAACAAATGAATGCAAGACTAATTGTTTGCCCCACTATAGCTTCTTGTGATGCTCCTACTAGCGCCATGTCGATTTTATATTCTGATGAGGGTGAAATGAATGAGATAGTCATTCATCATTATCATCCAGATTTAGTGTTGGTTGATACTGCTGTAATCATAAATGCTCCTGTGCAATTTTTAACAGCTGGCATAGGAGATGCTTTGTCAACGTATTATGAAGGTCTTTCAAATGAAAGAAAAGGACATCCAAATTATATTTGGTGTGATTCTGAGGAAGGGATGTCATCTCTTTCTGCTAGAGCAATCGCAAAAGCATGCATGGAAACCTTATATCATGACGGTCTAATTGCTCTTGAGTGTGCTAAAAATAAGATATTATCTCCGCAATTTGAAAATGTTGTTGAAGCTAATATTCTTATGAGTGGAATTGGTTTTGAGAATGTTGGCTGTTCAGTGGCTCATGCGATAGGAAATGCTTTTACAGCTATTCCTGAAGGTGAAAAGAAGAGCCATGGTGAAAGGGTAGGCTTTGGTACTTTATCTTTATTAATTGCTGAAGAATATCCAAATGACGAAATAGAAAAAGCATTTAATTTTTGTATTAAATGTGGAATACCTGTAACTTTAGAGGATTTAGGAATTGATAATGATAATGAAAAGCTAAAATTAATTGCTAAGTCATCATTAACTGCATCTTCTTGGGAAGCTAGTACTTATGTTGCTAGCGAGGAATCAATAATTAGCCTTATAAGAGCAACAGATTGTTTGGGAAAATATTATAAAGCTAAACACACAATTTAATATAATTTGAACATATTTTGTTGATAGTATTTGTTTACTATATAGGTGTAAGGAAAAGGTCCTTACATATAATAAAGTATCCACTTCCCCTATAATAAAGATACTTAATAAATGTCCCCTAACAAAAATATGAAAAAGTCCTTAAGTGGACTTTTTCATATATTAATAAATTCAATGCGTCTCTCATAAAACCAAAATCCAAGGTATATGGCTGGCTTTCAATTAGTACACTATGAAAAGAGCTTCTAGTAAGTATTGATGATTTGTTATATTGATTATTGATTATTGTTTATTATTATTGTCTTTATGTTCATACATGTCATTAAGACAAAAAGGGCATAGTATCTTATACACATCAGATACGGGTGGCAGGTTTTTAATTCTTTCTAAACTCTTAAGTGAAACCCTTTCTTTGTATCCACAAACTTCGCATTTCATTAATACTGTCTTCTCTATATTTTCTATCATTACTTATTCCTTCTAGTGGGTTATAAGTATAGGTGAACTTAAAAGTACCACCACATCCACATTTAAATATATCTCTATTATAAGTATCAGCTACTTGGG
>CAKUTY010000030.1 GCA_934692455.1 uncultured Erysipelotrichaceae bacterium | reverse complement strand
ACAAGTATTAAATAATGGTCTAATTGACTTTGACATTACTCAAAGTTCTTTGGATCGCTTAAAGATTGACTCAATTGGACTTGATGATGTTGATATCAGATATCTAAGAGGTATTATTGAAAGATATCATGGTGGTCCTGTAGGGCTTGAGGCTATCGCATCAGCAATTGGTGAAGAAGCTATAACTATTGAAGATGTTTATGAACCATATCTTCTTCAAATAGGTTTTATAAATAGAACTTCTAGAGGTAGAGAAGTAACTCCTCTTGCCTATAAGCATTTAAAGATAAGTAGTGAGGAGAGTTTGTTCTAAGATGAAAGAAGAAATTCCAAATAAAGAAACCATCGAAGCGATGTTGGAAGCAGAAAGAATCGCTAGAGACACTAACGCAAAACGTTATACTAATCTAGATGAATTATTTGAAGATCTTAAAAACGATGAATAATTTAATTATTGATTATTAGACAAATTCTATGTTATCATTATAAAGCGTTAACGGGAGGTTTTAGAAATGCCTAGAGAGTTTATAACATTCAAATGTACAGAATGTGGTGAAGAAAATTACATCGGCGATAGAAATAAGAAGAAGCATCCAGATAAGATGGAAATCAAAAAGTATTGCCCTAGATGTAACAAAATGACTGTTCATAAGGAGAAAAAATAAGCTACTGCTTATTTTTTTAATATATGGAAGTAACAAGATTAGTTTGTGGTATTTTCCAGACAAATACCTACATCTTAGAAATTGATAATAAGATTATCGTTGTTGATCCTTCTTGTAAGGTAGAAAAATTATTACCCTATCTTAATGGTAAGGAATTATTGGCTGTCTTATTAACTCATGGTCACTTCGATCATATCAAGGCATGTGATGACTTATATAAGATGTTTAAAGTACCTATCTATATTCATGAAGCTGATATTGAGATGACTAAGAATAAGGGTTGGGGAAGGGTCTTTGGCCTACAAGCTGTACCTACTATCAGTGTTCCTTTAGTTAAACTTAAGGAAACTAAATATAAGATTGGTCCATTTAACTTTGAGGTGTTGTTTACACCAGGCCATTCAAAGGGTTCTGTATGTTACTTATTTGATGATTGTATCTTTACGGGTGATACCTTATTCAAATTAGCATGTGGAAGGTGTGACTTAGAAGGTGGCGATATTAGCGAAATGAAAAGTTCACTAAGATTGTTAAAGGGTTTAAATCCTTCTTTGATTGTCTATCCAGGGCATGATGAAATTAGTGATTTAGAATACGAAATTGAAAATAATTCCTACTTAGTGTAGGAATTTTTATTTTTCATGACAATAAAGAAGTGTATGGAAAATATAGATATTGAAAAAAGATTGAATGCGATTTTAAGTTTGGCAGTCAAAAACAATGCCAGTGATATTCATTTTGCTCAAAAGTATGAACAAACTGATATATCGATGAGAATCAACAATACGATGCGTAGAGTTAAAAGTAAGGCGGGTGATGATAAATTAATAAGATACCTACAGTATCGTTCAAACGTTGATTTAGGCTCATTAAACCCTCAAACAGGGCAGTTTGAAGTCTTACATGGGGATAATATATTATCTCTTAGATTTGCGGTAATAAACACTTATAATGCCACAAATGGGGTGCTTAGAATACTGAATTCTAATCTTAAGGTTGAGGCTGATAAGTTATCTAAATTAAAGAGTCAAAATGAATACTTTAAAAGATTATTAAAAGAGGATAATGGACTAGTCCTATTCTCTGGGGCCACTGGTTCTGGTAAGACAACCACTTTATATTCGTTACTAAAAAGTGTTGATGGGTCAATTATTTATACTATTGAAGATCCAATAGAGGTTGTAAATGACAAGTTTGTGCAGTTACAAATCAATGAAAGAATTGGTTTTGACTATGAAGCGGGTATTAAACAAATTATGAGACATGATCCTGACATCATCATGGTAGGAGAAATAAGAGATGATAAGGCAGCTAAAATGGCTTTAAGAGCTGCTAATACAGGACATTTAGTATTAAGTACTATTCATGCCTCAAGTGTAGCTTCTACGATTGATAGAATGGTTGACTTAGGTGTTAGTGAAGAATACCTATATGAGATGCTTATATGTTTAGTACATCAAAAGATGATAATAAATAGGTCTGGTGAAAAGGTAGTTATTTATGAAATCATGGACAAAGATGAAATCGATTATTATCGTAGATTCAAGAAACATTCAGATACATTTTTAAGTATTGATAAACAAATTAAAGAAGGCATTGAAAATGGAATCTACTAAGCTTAAATATGAAGATTTAGTATTTTTGAATGAATTATTAAAGACTGGTCTATCTTTTAAAAATAGTCTTGAACTATTAACAAACAAAACTAATGAAAAGATTATTGATGAAATTATCAAAAAAATGGATGTAGGTGTAAGTGTCGAAGAAGTGATGGATATTTATGTACCTAAGAATATTGGTGTTTATCTTATTCCACTTTCAAAGAAAATGTCCTTTAGTAATAGTTTGAATCTATCTTTATCTTTCATTGAAAAAGAAAAGGAATATACCAAAAGTTTAATGGGTTCATTTCTTTATCCCTTCATACTTTTATTCTTATCATTAAGTGCTTTATATATCTTTGATGCCTATGGACTAGATACTATCTTAAATATGCTTAAAAGCTTTAATGAAGATTTTGGGAATGTAGGGGCATTTAGAATCATCTTAAGAATTATTATCTATATCTTTTATATCTTGTTGGTGCTGGTGTTGGCATTAGCTTTATATTTCTTTAGAAATAGAAACATCACCTTGTTCTATGTGCTTGTATGTAAATATTTGCCTAATAGTATTGTTCAAAAGTACTTCTGTGTAGAATTTGTAAGTTTATTAAACATTTGTCTAAACAATGGCTATAAGAGTAAAGAATCAATTGATATCTTAAAAAGTCTTCACAATAAGCCTATAACAGCATTCTTGGCCTATCACTTGGATGAAAGACTATTAGAAGGCGAAACTTTAAAACAAGCCAGTAAACAAGCTTATTATGATTATTCTTTGAGTAAGTTTATAAATATTGCGATTCATTCTAATGATTTCTCAAAGATATTAAACGACTATGTAAACTTAAGTACTAAACAAATTAAGACAAAGATGAAAAAAACTGCTGGTATTATCCAATTTGTTACTTATTGTATGATCGGAATCGTCATCATCTTTGTTTATCAAATATTATTTTTACCAATGAATGCGTTGGCTAACTTTTAAAGGAGTAACTTATGAATAAAAAAGGTTTTACATTATTGGAAATGGTTGTAGTAGTAATGATAATTGCGATATTGTTTTTGCTTACTATACCCAATGTCTCAAAAGTAATCGATAGCGTTGATAATAACGCCTGTGATGCTTTGACAAGAGTTGTTGATTCAGCAATTGTCCAATACAAATTAACCTATGGACAATACCCATCATCTGTTGGTGATTTAGTCTCAGCTGGTTTAATCAGTGATGAACAGACATCTTGTTCCAATGGTAAGAATATCTATATAAGTGGAGGACAGTCTTATCATGAATAACAAAGGAAATACGATGGTAGATATGTTACTGGTGATGCTTATTACGATGGGGTGTATGTGTCTAACGTTAAATAGAAATATTAGTATACAAAGTGGACACTATGATTTTTTAAATAAATACCTAGTAGCTCAAAGCAGGGCATTAAGGAATAGAGAAAACACCATGTATGAAGAAGGACTATATTTTAATGAAAATGGCCATGTGAATAGGGGTGGTACTTTCTATTTCGATAATCATAAAGCCATTGTTCATTTGGGTAATGGCTATATTACCTATGAATAATAAAGGTTTTCTATTAGTTGATGCCCTGATTAATTGTCTAATTGTAGCTTCCTTATCAATACTATGTATTGGCTTATTTAAACAATTTGATAATTATTATGATGGATATGAAAGATATAGTGAAGAGTTGAATGAAAAATATGAAATCTTATTCGGCGGGCTTTATTAAGACAAGATTTCTGATTGCCCTATTAATAACTCTATCAATACTTCCCTTGTGCACTTCTATGGTAAGACTATTGGGTAATGTGAATATGGACTATGATTTAGTAAATAGTGAACTTAGTATGATGGATTTAAGAAGAATCTTGTTGATAGCCTATGACTTAGAAATAAATGAATATGAACTTAATTTTACTTATCATGATAGTCCTTATAATCTAAGGTTTATAAATGATAAGTTGATACTTAGTCCTGGTACTCAAATTTATTTAAACGATATTAAAGAAGCTTCTTTTTATACTAAAAATGGTTGTTTATATTTAAGGTATGTGAATAATGATAATAAGGAATACGAAAAGAATATTGGCTCAGCAAAAAGCTTTCATCTCCCTGAGCTTTCTAATAATTATGATGATGGCACTAGAGATGATTATGATTTATACTAATTATCTAATTTGTGCTAATACAGTTTATTTTGATATGAATGACTTCTATGATGATTTTAAGACAGAAGCTGAAATGATTAATAATGCTAAATATATTTTAAGTAATGAAGAAACATTAGAAACTTATGAAATTAGTGAAGGGGTAGTTAATGTTGTAGCTAACGGTGATCTTTATTATCTAGAATGCAATGGAATTAATCTTTCAATAAATGTAGAAGATAGAATGATAATTGACTATAAAGTTAGATGATATTAAAATTACATAGGAAATAAAGGAGAATATATGATTAACTGTACAGAAATTAAACCAGGTCAATGTTTTACTTGGGAAAATCAACTTTATCAATGTATCGACATTGCCTTAAATAAGACTGCAATGGCCAAGATGAAAGTTAAAATCAAGGTTAAGGAACCAAGGACTGGTGTTGTTAAGGAATTAAGCTTGATTGGTGGTGATAAGGTAGGTGAGGCTACTATTGATAAGAAGGCTATGCAATACCTATATGATGCTGGTGAGACATTAGTGTTCATGGACAATGAAACTTATGAACAAATCGAACTTCCAAAGGATAATTTAAGTTGGGAAATGAACTTCTTAACCCCAAATCTAGAAGTAAGTGTTATGGACTACCAAGGTGAAATCCTAGGTATCTCTTTACCTGATAAAGTTGCCCTAGAATTAGTTGAATGTGAATTGGCTGTTAAGGGTGATACTGCAACTTCAGCATTAAAGAATGCAGTATGTGAAACAGGTTTACAGGTTAAAGTTCCAATGTTTATCAACAATGGTGAAAAGATTATCGTTTCTACTATTGATGGTAAATATTCTTCAAGAGCATAATTAAAAGCCCATTTGGGCTTTTTTGTTTACTTGTTTAAATATTTTATTACACTTGTTGCAGCTCTAGCACCATCACCACAAGCTGTAATGATTTGTCTTAAATGGGTATTAGTAACATCGCCTGCACCAAAGATATAAGGAATACTAGTTTTCATATCTTCATCAACTACAACGCAATTATATTCATCTAAAATACTACTAGGTACAAATGAAGTATTTGGGATGGAACCAAGATATGGGAAGATTCCTTGACATTCAATATCCATTATTGAATCATCTAACTTATTCTTTACTTGTAAACCAGAAATCTTATCATCACTTATTAATAACTTATATGGCAAGACATTCTTAATGACTTTAATCTTAGGATCTTGACTAATCTTATCAACCAAAGTTGCATCGGCTCTAAATTCATCTCTTCTAATGATGATTGTGATTGAATTTACGATATTGCTTAAATATAAAGCTTCTTGTAAAGCACTATTGCCACCACCCACAATCACGATATCTTTTTTACGATAGAAGAAACCATCACAGACTGCACAATAAGAAATACCCTTGCCAATACAATCATTTGCCTTTTCTAAGTCCAATTCTTTTTCCTTAGAACCAGAGGCAATAATAATAGCCTTAGCTTCTATTTCTTTTCCATCATCTAAAGTAATGATATGTTCATTGATAGACTTAACCTCAGCATTTATAATTTCAGGCTTGAAAGAATTAGTATGGCTTGCGAGCTTATCTGCTAATTCAAAACCTGTAATTTCTTCAAAAGATGGATAATTTTCAATCTTATCAATCTTAATTAATTTACCGCCAAGTGACAATGGCTCGATAATGCCAACCTTAAGATTAGCACGACTACCATATATTGCAGCACTAAGTCCCGCAGGACCACCTCCAATTATTATTAAATCAAACATACTTTTCACCTCGTCTTGATTATAACATGTGTTGGTTTTTAGCCTCACCAATATGACCTAAATGTTATAGAATAATAGGGATGAAAAAACTATATCGTTTTATTTATTTTATAAGCTCATGTTTAATCTATATTTTACTTGGCTTATTTGAATTCTTTTGTCTTAATAACTTCGTAGATATGATATCTACATCTTATTTTGTGCATGCTTGTTTAATGATTCTTAGTTTACTTGTGATTAATCCTATTATTACTTTCAAGTTAATTGGTTTAATTCCAATCAAACCTAAGAAAAGAGTTAAGTCGGTGCATGATGAACTTAAACGTGAAGTTAAATGATGGTACAATAGGTCTTATGAAAATCGCAATCGTAGCCGGAGGAACCGGTGGACATATATATCCTGCACTAACACTTGCAGAAGAATTAGAAAAAAGAGGCAACGAGATTGTCTTCTTTGGCTCTATTGATAGGATGGAAAAAGATGTAGTTCCTAAGGCTGGTTTTAAATTTATCGGACTAGATATTACATCAACATCGGGTAATATTTTTAATAAAGTATTAAGTGTTTTCAGCATGAATAAAGCCTACAGGAAATGCTTAAAACTATTAAAAGGTTTTGACATGGCTATTGGTTTTGGCAATTATATTTCGGTTCCTGTTATTTTAGCAGCTAAGAAATTAGGCTTAAAGACAGTCATCCATGAACAAAATTCTTTTGTAGGTAAGGCTAATAAAATGCTAGACACAAAAGTTGATTTAGTAATTGGCTCATATATTGAAGACAAGGACCAATTTAAAAATCCTAATACTTTTATTTTAGGTAATCCTCAAAGTGGTAAAGCTTTTAATTATAAAAAAGATGATAACTATTTAAGTGAATTAGGATTAGATAAGAATAAAAAGACGGTTGTTATTTTCATGGGCTCATTAGGCTCAGAAACAGTAACTAAAGTAATGATAGATTTCTTTAAGCTGTTAGATGGTACATACCAAGTAATCTATGCGACAGGTAGTGCCTATTATGAGGATGTTGTAAGTAAAACTGAAAAGAAAGATTATTTAGTAATTAAAGAAAGAATCGATGGCATTAAGGCCATGAAGGCTTCTGATTTATTGGTTTCAAGGGCTGGGGCTACTACCTTGTGTGAAATCACAGCTTTAGGTATGCCTGCAATATTGATACCATCTCCTTATGTGCCTAATAATCATCAATATTTCAATGCCTTAGCACTTGTTAAAAATGATGCGGCTTTGATGATTGAGGAGAAAGATTTAAGCGCTATTTCTTTAAAAGAAAAGATTGATAGTATAATAAATGATGTAGATACCCTAAACAGTTTAGCTAATAATGCTAGAAGTATGGCAAATAGCACTGTTATTGAAGATATTATTGAAAAAGTAGAGAAATTATGATTAAAGAATTTTTATGTGAACGCGGAAATTATCGCGATGATAAAACTTTTAGTAAGCTTACTACCGTTAAGATGGGTGGTGAGATTGCTCATTATGTAGAACCATATAACTTGGCTTGTTTAAAGGAAATAATTGATTTTGTCAAAACTGAACATATTCCTTTTAAAGTTATTGGCAATGGTTCTAATTTGATTTGTGGATCATCACGCTTTGAAGGTGTGATTATTTCGTTAAAGAATTTTAATAACTTTGAAGTATATAATGACCAACTATATGTAGAAGCTGGTGTCATGATGCCTTTCTTATGTATGTCTATCGCAAAACTTGGATTAAGTGGTTTGGAATTTGCCTCTGGTATACCAGGAAGCGTAGGTGGTCTTGTATATATGAATGCAGGTGCTTATAAAAAATCTATGGCTGATGTGGTCACTGAGGTTTTAGTATTGAAAGATGGCGAAATCTGTAGGATGAAAAAAGATGAGCTTAAGTTGTCTTATCGTTATTCTATTTTCCAAGAACATCCAAGGTGGATTGTGATTGCCTGTTATATGACACTTGAACATGGTGATGTTGATGAAATTCTAGATTTAATCAAAGATAGAAAAAATAGAAGAATGGACACACAACCCCTAGATAAGCCAAGTGCTGGTTCCTGTTTTAGAAACCCAGAAGGTGGCTTTGCCTGGAAATATATCGATGAGGTAGGTCTTAGAGGGGCTAATATGAATGGTGCTGAAATCAGTACTAAACATCCTAATTTCATTATTAATGCAGGTGGTGGTACTGGTGAAGACTATTTAGCTTTAGCTTATAAGGTTCAAGAAGAAGTTAAAAAGAAATTTGACGTTAAGTTGATAATGGAAGTGGAGAAGTTCAATTGTTAGAGAATGGTTCTAAAATAAAATTAGATGAAACTTTCTTAAGAAAAAAGAGAAGCGATGCGAAAAGCGCTTCTTTATTTAAAGGTTTTAAAAACCTATATTATCTTATTGGAATCATTACAGGTTTTATAATACTATGCCTAATGTTCTTTTTATCTAGTTACTCAAATATTTATCATATTAGTGTAAAAGGTAATTATTATCTTACTGATAGCGATGTGATTAAATTAAGTGGTTTAACCGAAAATGATAAGTACTTTTTTACGTCAACTCATATGAGTGAAAAAAGGATGCTGAAGTCACCTTATTTTGATGATGTTAGTGTTAAAAAGCTTGATGATCAAGTTATTGAGATAGAGGTTAGTGAAAAGAAACAAATTGCTTATACAACTATCGGTTCTTATCAAGAAATAATTTTTGTGGATGGCACAAATGTTGAAATAAATGATTCAAATAAATATCTTATGAGTAAACTTCCAGAGATGACTGGTTTTACAAGTGAACAATTAAATACCGTATTGAGAGGTTTTAAAAACATTGACCAAAAGACGATAAATGAAATATCTGAGATTAATAGATATTCTTTTTCATATGATGAAAATATGATGGAAGTCATCATGAAAGATGGCAATATTTGTTTTGTCTCATGGACTGGTTTGTCAATGTTAGATAAATATTATTCTATTGTTTCTGGCTTGGATACTAGTATGGGTAATGTTTGTATCTATTTAGATGAATTAACTAATTCTGGTTATGTTTCTATTTGTCCTTGGCAAGAATGAATGAAACAATTTTCATATACTGTAAATAATTTTCATGAAAATGTATTGACACTTTCATTTTTTAGTTTATGATAATGTATATCGACGAAGAGGAATAGTACTTGTGAACGTACTTTGTAGCGAGCCTGGTTTGGTGAAAGCAGGCAAGTAATACACGAGGAAGCGCGCCTTGGAGATACTAGCTTGAACTAACAGTAGGGATAGTCGTTAACTGGCGTTAAAGTTGAGGTGGTTCAGATTTGCTGAGCAAATAAAGTGGTACCGCGATTTTTTTAAGTCGTCTTTATGAAAAATATCGACGGCTTTTTATTTTATAGCCGTCAAGAAAGGGAATGTATTATGAAAAAATTATTATCTTTATTGGCTGTTATGATGATGGCTATGTGTCTGTTTGCATGTTCGTCTAAGGATACTACTGATGATGATACTGTGACTATTTCTGTTGGTTTATCTCCAGACTATGCACCTTATGAATCTTTAGATACTAATGGTAATCTTGTTGGTTTTGATATCGATATGTTAAATTCAATGGAAAAACTATTAAGTGAAGCTAATGGTAAGACTTATAAGTTTGAAATCTATCAAATGAGTTTCGATAATATCATTACACAAATCCAAGGTGGTCAATTAAATTGTGGTGTTTCTGGTTTTACTTGGAGTGAAGAAAGAGAAAAGGCAATTACCTTCTCAACTCCATATGCTGGTGCTAAAGAAGTTGTAATGGTATTGGCTGATAGTGATATTACAACATTAGATGATTTGCAAGGTAAAAAGTTAGCAGCACAAACTGGTTCAACTGATGAAAAACTTGCTCAAGAAGCTTTTGGTAAAGAGAATGTATCATCAATTCAATCAGTTAATGATATGATTCCAGGTCTTGATGCTCATCAATATGATGCAGTTGTACTTGATGAAGCAGTCGCAACATCTTATGCTTCAACTGGTAAATATGTCGTTCTTGATGAAGCTCTTGATAATGAATATAGCTATATCGTTGTTGGTAAGGGTGATGATGAAACTCTTGCGATTATTAATCAAGCTGTTGAATTGTTTGCCGCGTCAGATGGATATAAGTCACTTTGTGAACAATATCAAATTTCAGCAATTGAAGCTAAATAAAATGTGAGGGATAGAAATGTTTATTGCGTTTAAAGAAATCTTTACACTTGAAAATCTATTATACCTATTAAAAGGCACCGGATATTCGGTAGGGATTGCCATTCTATCCCTTTTCTTTGGCCTAATATTAGGGATACTAGGATCGTGTGGCAAAAGAAGTAAGAATATTATTTTAAAGGGCTTAGCTAATATTTATGTTGAAGTAATAAGAGGCACACCGATGCTACTTCAAATCTTGATTATCTTCTCGGTTATTCCATCTATCTATACTGCCTTTAGTGGAAAAATTATGAGAATGAATCCTTATTTGATTGGCGTTGTAGCTATGTCTATCAATTCTGGTGCGTATCAAACAGAACTTATTAGATCTGGTATTAATGCGGTTGATAAGGGACAAACAGAAGCTTGTGAGACACTTGGCTTAAGTAAGTTTCAAACCATGAAATTTGTCATCTTACCTCAAGCTTTCAAACATATCGTACCTCCAATGATATCCGAACTTATTACACTTACTAAGGATACATCTTTAATAAGTACTATAGGTGCAGTTGAATTGTTGAAGGGTGCTCAAATTCTTGGAACTAACTATTATGATGTTATGTCTCCATATTGTATAGCAGCTGTATATTATTTGATTATCACTATAGTGATATCTTTAATTGGAAAGAAAATAGAAATGGGGTTGGCGTTAAGTGATTAAGGTAGAAAATATTACAAAATCTTTCGTTGTTTCCGGTGCTAAAAATCATTTAAAGGCCGTAAATAATGTTTCATTAGAAGTTAAAAAAGGTGAAATTGTTTGTTTGATTGGTCCTTCTGGTTCAGGTAAATCAACACTTTTAAGATGTATAGAAGGACTTGAAATTCCTGAAAAAGGAAATATTTATATTAATGATGAACTTTTAGATTCAAATAATCCTGTAAAGTTTAAGGAATTAAGAAGCCATATGGGCTTTGTCTTCCAACATTTCAACTTATTTCCTAATATGACGGTAATAGACAATTTAACTTTGGCACTTATTAATGTCTTAAAAATGGATAAGAATGAAGCAGAAACGATTGCCCAAGGTTATCTAGATAGAGTAGGTTTGGCTGATAAAAAGAATGAATATCCAAATAACTTATCAGGTGGTCAGAAACAAAGAGTTGCCATCGCAAGAGCCTTGTGTTTAAATCCTGAGATAATGTTGTTTGATGAGCCGACTAGTGCCCTAGATCCTGAAATGGTTATCGAGGTTCTTGAAGTAATGAAGGAATTGGCAAAAGAGGGCATGACTATGGTTATCGTTACTCATGAAATGGGTTTTTGTAAGACAGTGGCAAATCGAATTGTTTTCTTGGAAGATGGTAAGATTATCGAAGAAAACAATGCGAAAGATTTCTTTGATAATCCAAAGACTGATAGAGCGAAGTTGTTCTTAAGTAAAGTAATGTACTAAGAGCACTTTGCTCTTTTTTTTGTTGACAAATAAATATGATGACTAATACAATTAATACAGATAGTACAAATAATACAGAGGGAGCAGATTTATGAATATTGACTATTTTAATAAAATTGTAACTATTATATTTATCTTATGTTATACATATCAGGCATTATA
>CAKUTY010000029.1 GCA_934692455.1 uncultured Erysipelotrichaceae bacterium | reverse complement strand
GTATAGACATGGTCATAGCCTAGTGCTTGTTCCTTCTTGTAAATATAGTTTTCAAGTTGTTTACGTACAATAGAACCATTTGGTAACCATAATGGCATACCAGCACCAACTAAAGGTGAAGTCATAAAGATTTCTAAATCCTTACCAATCTTACGATGATCTCTTTCCTTAGCCTCTTCTAATTCCTTTAAGTAAGCTTCTAAGTCTTCCTTATTGTCGAAACATACACCATAGATTCTTTGAAGCATCTTATTCTTAGCGTCATTTTTCCAATAAGCGCCAGAATGCTTAATTAGTTTAAAATTCTTTAATTCCTTAACTGTATCAACATGAGGTCCTCTACATAAATCTGTAAAATCACCTTGTGTATAACATGAAATAGTTGTTTCATTTTCATCCATTCTATTGATCAAATCAATCTTATATGGATCATCCTTAAACATTTCTAAAGCCTCTTCCTTAGAAATTTCATGTCTTACAATACGCTTACCATCCTTGGCAATCCTCTTCATTTCCTTTTCAATCTTTTCAAGATCTTCAGTCTTAATAACATCATCTCCTAAATCGATATCATAATAGAAGCCTTCTTCAATTACAGGACCTACCCAAAACTTAGCATTTGGATATAAATGAGACACCGCTTGAGCTAGTAAGTGAGCACAAGAGTGGTTCAAAGTATTTAAGTGTTCGTTTTCCTTAATGTTAATCATTGTAACCTCCTAAAATAAAAAAGGTGATACAAGGGCGTAAATTAACGCGGTACCACCTTATTTTCTAACTTAATCTCTTAACGCGAGTAACGTCCAGTATTAGTGGAACTCATAAGTAGTAATCATATTATCTAGGACCATTTTCACCACCCATGGCCTCTCTATATCATCAATAATAAGATCATGTCTTAATCTTTGTACTTTGTAATGATAAGACTTAGTTTTCTAGTTGTCAACCTTAAAATAATTAGAGTTAGGAAGGATAAATCTAAAAGAATTGTTTGTTTGTACTAATTCCACTTTACCTTCATAAGTCTTTTCATCATTGTATAGTTTTAACTCTTTTAATACATTCAACAATTTAGGATTTCTACATGTTTCTACGCTACCTGCAGTAACAAATTCCGCCCTATCATCATAAAATTTAAAGATACAATTTGCATTACTGAAAGAATAGTCTCTAAAAATTACACAAGTTAATAATATTTCATAAAGAATATCTATCGGATAATCCCTATTATCAATTCTATATAAGCCTTTATAAGTAGAACGGATATGATTAATCATATCCATATAATCAGATATATCCTTAATTTGTTTTAGTATAGAACCACTGAATTCTCTTCTAAATCTAGAAATAAAATCATTAGTACCTTCAAAACCTATCACTTTAATAGTATAACGACATTGTCCAGAAAATAATAAAGCTAGATTGTTATATAAACCTTCTTCCGTGTAAAAGCCTAGTTTTTCCTTATTTCTTCTTAAATATTTAAAAGTTAATTCTTGGTTTTTAGATACAAGATCTTCAAAATTAATCATAGTGATACTATTTTACTATTTATGATAAAAAGAAGAAATATGACATTTTATTACTTCTTATCCTCTAATAATTCTACTATCTTATTTAAGGCAACTAGTTCATCACTAGGCTTAGGCTCTTCCTTTTCTTTTTGTTTCTCATGAACCAAAGAAGACTTAAACTTATTAATAGTTTTCACAACTAAGAATAAGCATAAGGCAACAATTAAGAAATTGACTATATTTTGGATGAAAGAACCATAATTAATAGTTACCGCATTATCACCTGTACCCTTTAAAACAAGCTTTAATTCCGAGAACTGCACATCACCTGTTAAAACCGCAATTAAAGGCATGAATATATCATTAACTAAAGATGACACAATTGATGAGAATGAGGCACCAATGACAACACCTATTGCCATATCTAGCACATTACCCTTCATCGCAAAATCTTTGAACTCATTGAAAAATTTTTTCATAAATCAATCCTCTTTTCTTAAATAAATTCTATACAAAAACCTTGATCAATGACCAAGGTTTAAGTAACTATTTAGATAATTCTTCCTTCTTCTCTAATAAAATCTTATAAGATTCTTGATACTTAGCAAGTTTATCCTTTTCTTCATTAACCTTAGCTTCTGGAGCCTTAGCTAAGAATTTTTCATTAGAAAGAATATTTGTAGATCTCTTGATTTCACCATCAAGTCTTGAAAGTTCCTTCGCAATCTTTTCAAGCTCTTCTTGCTTATTAACTACTTCAGACATCTTGAAAGAAATCTTGCCAGTAGAAATAGGTCTTACAATTGTTTCATCATCAATAGAATCAACAACTACAAGTTTTGTCATTCTAAGTAGAATTGACTTATCTGAATCACTTAAGTCAAAACCCTCAACTTGTAACTCTAATTCCTTAGAAGGCTTAACATTGTTTTCAGTTCTTAGTTCTCTGCTAGCCTTAATGATTTCGAGTAAAACATCAACATGTTTAGCGCTATTTTCATCACATCCCATCTTTTCAGGCCACAAAGCTGTACAAATTGATACACCTTCACCATGAATTGCTTGGTAAAGTTCTTCAGTAACAAATGGTACAAATGGATGAAGTAATCTAACAATCGCATCTAATACATATACTAGTGTATCTAATGTCTTATGTTTTAACTGCTTATCATCACTATTCAAAGCGGCCTTAGTGAATTCGATATAAGAAGCACAGAAGTCATCCCAAATAAATGATTCTAGCTCATTACCTGCGATAGCCATTTCATAACGATCAATGTTCATTGTTGTCTTATCAATGATGTTATTTAACTTATAAATAATCCAATTATCAGTATCATTAGTTAATACTGGTTTTGAATACTTATAGTCTTCATCAATATTCATTAGTACGAATCTTGTCGCATTCCATAGCTTATTAATAAAGTTCCAAGATGCTTCAATCTTTTCAACAGAGAAGTTAATATCATAACCTGGTGTTGAGTTACAAGTTAAGAACAATCTCAATGAATCATAACCATACTTATTGATGACATCAATTGGATCAATACCATTACCAAGTGACTTAGACATCTTACGACCCTTATCATCTCTTACAAGGCCATGGATTAGACAATCCTTAAATGGTCTATCATGCATAAAGTAACGAGATGCAACAGCCATTCTAGCTACCCAGAAGAAAATAATATCATAACCTGTTACTAAACAATCAGTTGGGAAATAACGCTCAAGTAAATCAGTCTTTTCTGGCCAACCTAGTGTTGAGAAAGGCCATAGAGCACTTGAGAACCATGTATCCAATACATCTTCATCTTGAACATAGTTTTCAATATCTTTTGGTGGATCATATTCACAATAAATTTCACCTGTATCTTTATGATAATAAACTGGAATTCTATGTCCCCACCATAATTGTCTTGAAATACACCAGTCTTCAATATCTTCTAGCCAACCAGTAAATGTCTTTTCAAAACGCTTAGGATAGAAATTAATTTTAGTGTCTTCATTTTCTTGATGTTTTAAGACATCATCAGCCAAAGGTTTCATCTTAACAAACCATTGTTTAGAAAGATAAGGTTCAACCATTGTATCAGTACGCTCAGAGAAACCAACAGAATGTTCAATTTCTTCAATCTTAACAAGTTGACCTTGTTCTTCAATTCTTTTTACTGTTAAATCTCTACATTCATATCTATCCATGCCCTCAAACTCGCCACACAACGAATTCATAGTAGCATCTTCATTCATACAAACAGGCATCTCTAGATTATGTCTTAAAGCGATTTGATAGTCATTAGGGTCATGAGCTGGAGTACACTTCATAGCACCAGTACCAAAGCCAATTTCAATATATTCATCACCAATAATAGGAAGGATATCACCGTTAGCTGGATTGATACACTTTTTACCAATTAAGTGACATAACTTTTCATCCTTTGGATTAACTACAACACAAACATCACCAAACATGGTTTCAGGTCTTGTTGTGGCAACATCAAATGTTTCATCACTATCTACAAGATGATATCTAAAGTAATACATCTTACCCTTAACATCCTTATGTACTACTTCAATATTACTTAAGGCAGTCTTAGCAACAGGGTCCCAGTTAATTACTCTTTTGCCTTGATAAATTAAGCCATCCTTATAGTAGTCTACAAAGACCTTAATTACAGCCTTAGATAAACCCTCATCTAGGGTAAATCTTTCCTTTGAATAGTCTACACTTAGTCCAGTCTTTGCCCATTGTTCCTTGATGAAACCTGCATATTCATCTTTCCATTCCCAAGCTTTCTTTAAGAAACCTTCTCTACCTAGATCATATCTAGAAATACCTAATTCCTTAAGTCTTGCATCAACTTTAGCTTGAGTTGCGATACCTGCATGGTCCATGCCTGGTAGCCACAAGCAGTCATAGCCTCTCATTCTCTTGTATAGAATGATTGAATCTTGTAAGGCATTATCTAAAGTATGACCAATGTGTAACTTACCAGTTACGTTTGGTGGTGGGATAACAATACAGTATGGTTTCTTTGAAAGATCACCTGCTTTGAAGTAACCTTCTTTTAGCCATTTTGCATACTTGCCTTGTTCAACTTGTTTTGCGTCGTATTTTGTCTCTAACATAATTCTCCCTTCAAAAAATAAAAAAGGTGATACAAGGGTGCAATTGCACGGTACCACCTTACTTTTTAACTTAAACTCTTAACGCGAGTGACGTATCATCTTACTACTATTTCGGATAATAAACTCCAAGACTACTTTTCATCTTTCCTAACGTATTCTTTTCACCTTCCAGAATATCTCTATATGTCTCAAGAAAAATTACTTCCTTCTTTTCTTAGTCTTTAAAATTATAGCTATAAAGCTTATAAAAATCAATTATTATTACTTCTATGATCACTTACCACAAAACCATTTGAAGTTAAAATATTAGTAACCTTCATATCATCTGTTTCATCAGTTCTAATAACAATCTGCAAACCACTATATCTTGTCACTATAAAGTGTGTAATATTGATATTATGTTGCGCTGTAACAGTACCTAGTTTTTGTAAGATACCTGGTTCATCCTTATCAATATCAATTACTACCCTACTACCCTTGGCATAATAACCCATTAAATCAATGAAAGCTCCAAAGATAACTTTTTGTGTAATGATACCAACAATTTGTCCATTATCTTCAACCACTGGAAGACAAGTGATATTATGTTCATTCATCTTTTCAGCAGCTTCTTCTAGCAAGGCATTAGGGCCAATAGTATGAACATTTGTAATCATAATATCTTTACATGAAGTCTTATTTAATAATGAATTAATCTCATAAACTGATAAGGTAGTTGCCTTAGATGGGGCAAAGTCAGCCAGTGTTGATCCGGTAATAAGCCCCACTAATTTACCATTACTACAAATAGGAACACGATGGAAATTACCCTTCTTCATTACATCAAAGGCATCAGTAATTGAATCAAAGGGATTTAAGGTAACAACATTTTTAGTCATCCAATCTTTAACGTACATAATTATCCTCCTAAATAAGCTTTAGAAACGGCATCAGAAGCTAATAGTTCCTTGCCGGTACCACTTAAGACAATCTTACCTGTTTCCATTACATAGGCTCTATGAGCTATTTCTAGAGCCATCTTAGCATTTTGTTCAACAACGAAAACAGTAGTGCCATTCTCATTTATTTCCTTTATTATCGCAAAAATTTCCTTTACAAGTAAAGGTGATAAACCCATAGATGGTTCATCCAACAAAAGTACCTTAGGATTTGACATAAGCGCCCTACCCATTGCCAACATCTGTTGTTCCCCACCAGATAGTGTACCAGCTAATTGTTTTTGTCTTTCTTTTAAACGAGGGAATAATTCAAAGACATGATTTAAATTAGCTTCTATTAATTTCTTATCTTTACATAAATAAGCACCCAATGTTAGATTCTCTAATACTGTTTGAGAAGCAAAGACATGTCTTCCTTCTGGTACTTGTATTAAACCAAGCGATACTATCTTATTGGCAGGAACTCTTGTGATATCCTTGTTATCTAATGTGATAGTGCCACTTTTTGGCTTAATTAAACCACTTAAGGCATGCATAGTTGTTGTCTTACCAGCTCCATTGGCTCCAATTAGTGCAACTATCTCACCATCATTGACTGTAAAGTCAATGCCCTTGACGGCTTCAATAAAGCCGTAATTTATATGTAAGTTTTCTACTTTCAACATATTAATCTCCTAAGTAAGCCTTAATAACTTCAGGGTTGTTTTGAATATCCTGTGGTTTACCACTTGTAAGTACTTGACCGAAATTAAGTACTGTGATCTTTTCGCAAACTCCCATAACCAGTTTCATATCATGTTCGATTAAAAGAATCGCAATATGGAAGTGATCTCTTATAAATCTGATTGTATTCATAAGTTCTTCGGTTTCGGTTGGATTCATACCAGCAGCTGGTTCATCTAATAGTAATAAACAAGGATTAGTAGCTAGGGCTCTGGCGATTTCTAGTCTTCTTTGAGCACCATAGGGAAGTGATGAGGCGTTTAGATCTCTAAAGTCTTCTAGTTTAAAGATCTTTAATAAATCCATAGCCTTATCATGCATCTCTTTTTCTTGTTTACGATACTTAGGTGTCTTAAAAATACCATCTAGTGTTGAATAAGTGATGTTGTTATGAAAGCCTACAAGGACATTTTCCATAACAGTCATCTTATTAAACAATCTAATATTTTGGAAGGTTCTAGCAATACCTGCCTTATTCACATCAACAGTTGACATATTCTTAGTATCAACACCATTTAAGATAATACTACCTCTGGTTGGTTGATAAACTTTAGTCAAAAGATTAAAGACAGTTGTTTTACCAGCGCCATTGGGACCAATTAGACCATAAATATCATTCTCTTCAATTTTGATGTCAAAGTTATTTACGGCAGTAAGACCACCAAAGTCGATTCCTAATTTTTTAGCTTCTAGAACACTCATGTTTAGCCCCCTTTCGTTTAATAAATGACATCAAGGCATTTTTATAATTATCTAAGTATGACATCAATATCTTATTGTTAGATAAGATCATAACAAGTATTAACACAATCGCATAGGCAATCATTCGATAGTCATCGAATGATCTTAGGGCCTCCGGTAGGACAATTAATAATGTAGTAGAAATAATTGTACCTGTCATATTACCTAAACCACCCAAAACAACATAAACAAGAATTAAAATAGATAGGTTAAAGTCAAATTTAGTAGCTTTAAAGCTAGAATATCCTAGTCCATAATAAGCTCCTGCCATACCTGTAATAAAGGCTGATATCACAAAGGCTAATAACTTATATTTAGTAATATTAACACCAAGTGAGGTAGCGGCTATTTTATTATCTCTACAGCTTTGAATAGCTCTTCCACTTTTTGAGTTAATTAGGTTATAGATAATAAATAAAGTAAATAGTATTAAGATAGCACCACTTAAAAAAGTTGATAGCTTATGAGATACTGCAGCACCTAGAGCACCTTTAACAAGTAGTTTACCATCTGGTAATAGATTGGTATTATCGCTAATAAATGACATATGTAAACCATTTGAATCAACACCTACATATAGATTTAAGAAAAGCGTTTTAATAATTTGGCAGAATGCAAGTGTAACAATAGCTAGATAGTCACCTTCAAGTTTTAGTACTGGAATGCCAATAATTAAACCAAAAATAGAAGATATCAAGCCTCCTACAATGATTGAGATAAATAAGGCTAGAGTATCTGGGATATTGTTTCTAAGTAAACAAGCAGCACAAACTATACCTGAGAAAGCTCCTACTGCCATAAAACCAGCTTGGCCTAAACACAAATCACCTAAATAGCCTACAAGTAGATTTAAGGCTAATGCAGCTACAATATAGGCGACTGTTGGAACTAACAAGGCGTTCATCGTAGAAGATAAAGAGCCTGTTCCATTTAAGATAGTAATAAGGACATATACAAGTATTACTAATAAATAAGAAGTCAATGCTTTTTTATTTTTCATCTTATACTTTCTCCTTTACTTTCTTTCCTAATAAGCCAGTTGGTTTAAATAATAAAACTAGAATCAAGACACCAAAGGCAATGGCATCAGTAAGTTCTGATAGACCATAAGCTTTTACGATTATTTCAATAACACCTAATAATAGGCCGCCTAATAAGGCACCAGGAATAGAACCTATGCCACCAATTACAGCAGCTGTAAAAGCTTTAATACCAGGCATAGAGCCTAGGGTTGGTGTTACGGTTGGATAGGCTGCACATAATAATAAGGCAGCTATTGCGGCTAAACCAGAACCAATAGCGAATGTTAATGAGATGATATTATCAACATTAATACCCATTAAGGCAGCGGCCTCTTTATCCTCACTACAGGCTCTCATAGCTTTACCAATCTTAGTCTTTTTGATAAATAGATTTAAGAGAATCATTATTACGATACATACAGTAATCGTGATTAGCATTTGATAGCTTAATTTTAGTTGATCATTAAATAAGTTAATAGAACCATAATCTAGGATGGTTGGAAAGATTTTAGCAGCTGATCCCCATATCAAAAGAGCTAGGTTTTGTAGGAAATAGCTGACACCAATAGCAGTTATAAGAACAGCCAAAGATGAGGCTTGTCTTAAGGGTTTGTAGGCCAATCTTTCAATAATTACACCTAGTAAGGTACAAATAATTATTGAAATAATAAGAGCTATAGGAAGTGGCAAATTAGCTCTATAAAGAGCTACAAAGGCACTATAGGCACCAATCATGATGACATCACCATGTGCAAAGTTTAACATCTTAGCAATACCATATACCATTGTGTAGCCAAGGGCGATGATTGCATAGATTGAGCCAAGTCTTATACCACTAATTAGATTTGATATAAAGATCATAAATTCCCCCTTTATAGTTTAGTAAGAAGTTGCCAATTGGCAACTTCTTACATAAATGTTTAATTATTCAGCAGCAGTAAGCTTGCCATCTTTTACTTGGAAAGCAAGTGGAGCCTTAACTACAGCACCATTTTCATTCCATGTCATGTTAGAACCAGTTAAACCAGAATATGTGAAACCACCTTGGAATGTCTTACATAATAGTTCGCCCATATCTTGAGCAGACATATCAGCAGTTGCACCAGCTTCAACTAAAGCATTATAGATTGCGTATACTACATCATATGCATCAGCAGCGAATTGGTTTGGATTATTACCAGCTAAAGCATTGAACTTAGATACGAAAGATACAGTAGCATCATCAGTTGCAGTATATGCGAATGGTGTTAAGTAATAGAAGCCTTCAAACATTGAAACATCAACACCTTCTTGTTCAAGAGCACCATCGAAACCATCTACACCAAAGAATACTGGACTATAGTTAGCGTTCTTACAAGCCATAACAATCTTTGTATCATTTTCATAGTATAGAGGTAGGAATACAAGTTCTGCACCCTTACTTTGAGCATCACTAACACCAGTTGTAAAATCAGTTGCGTTATCTGATGTGAATGAATAAGTTGATACGATTTCTAAGCCTTTAACTTCAGCTTCTTTAACAAAAGCATCATATACACCTACTGAATAATCTGAATCTGATTGAACAAAGGCTGCAACCTTAGTAGCTAGTTTGTGTTCAGCAATATAGTCAGCAGCAGCTGTACCTTGTTCTGGATCGGCGAAACACATTCTATATACATAATCCTTACCAGCAATAATATCTTCAGCAGAACCACTTGGTGTCATAGCAAATACACCAGCATCATTGTAGCTATCAGCAACAGCTAATGATGAACCAGTTGTAGTACATAGCATACTTACTTGCATACCCCAGTCAGTTAATTGAGCATAGGCCTTACTAGCCTCTTCACCATCACCCTTATCATCTAAGAATTTTAGTTCAAGCTTTAGACCGTCTTCACCAGCTTTTTCGTTGATTTCATTAACAGCAACTTGAGCACCATATTGAACAGCTAGACCATATTGTGCATACTCTCCAGTTGTTGGACCAGAACCACCAATCTTAATAGTGTTTGAATCAACACTATCATCACCTGTTTCTTTGTCAGAGCCACATGCACATAATGCCACTAGCATTAGTACACTTAGTAAAACGACTAATAATTTTTTCATAAAACTTCCCTCCCTAATCGTTTTTAATCTATAGACAAGCTTTAATAAGCTTTTCTATTAATAAAATAAAAGGATGGTCGATAGCCCATCCTTAAAAATATTTCAAATAAAGCTATCTTAATCATGAAAAGGTTACTGCGCTAAGTAACATAATAATAATCACGATAATAATAGCTAAATAGCAAGGAGAATAGTGAGAGTGTTCTTGTTTTAAATAAAAGTTCATGTATGTTTCTCCTTCCATGAACTTATGTTACAAAAATAGAAAATACATGTCAACAAATATTTTCATCTTATTTTCATAGATATGTAAATCTTTACATTTTTACTTGTTTAAACAAAATTCTTGTACACACGACTGTATATTGGGTGTATAATTCTTAATTTTACATAAAAAAAGATTTAGCTCTTACACTAAATCTCTTTCGCTTTGTATTAACCTAATTTGTAGAATACAGGACTACTACCACTTTTGAGGTAGATGCTTCTAATTACAGTAGTACCATTGTAGTTACCATGTAATGCTTGATCGCCTCCTAAATAGATTGCCCAGTGTTGAGCACCCATACCACCATCAGCGTAATAGATTAAGTCACCAGGGGATGGACTATCAGTTTGGTAAATGTTACCAAGTGAATTCCATTCACCAGTAAATGCTTGAATAAATAATTGACAGATATAGAAGCAATTACCTGGTGTACCTACAAGGCCATTAGCGATTGACCACACATCACCACCAGCTAATTCACTCATGTTAAATGTATAAGTTGATCTTGAACCACTACGGCTTAATTTTGCTTGCTCAGCTTCATATTCTTCAATGGCGATATCTAATTCACCTTGAAGCTTATCAAAGTTAGCAGTTGCAACTTCTTGTCCCTTTGTCTCAAGAATGTATTTAGTATTTGCGCTATCCGCAAATACGAAGTCTTTTTCCTCATCACTAGAAACTGTTTTAACAATCAATTCATCATTTTCTAGCTCTTCGTTAGTATAAGTATTCGCATAAACTTGCTGACTACTTGGTACTAAAACTACTAATATAGACTCAATTAATAAGGGGACACGGTTAATAAATTCAATAAAACTATTCATCATACTCCTTTATAAGTGACTCAATACTCCTAGCCACAACGTCTATATTAACACTTTTTAGGCATGAAATGCAAATCGCCTGTTCAATGCCTAGTGTTTTATAGATGACTTTCATCTGATTTATACGTTGATTATTAGAGAATTTATCGCACTTATTAAGGACAAAAAGTACCGGAATATCTAAGTCTTTTAGATAGTTATACATATCGATATCATCTTGATTTGGTGTTCTTCTGATATCTAGAATCATAACACATAACTTCAAAGCTTCTCTTTGAGTAAAGTATTCATCCATCATCTCACCAAACTCAATGATTTCTTTATCACTCCTTCTAGCATAACCATAACCAGGTACATCACATACAGTATATTTATTATCGACATTGAAGAAGTTTAAAAGCCTTGTCTTACCAGGTGTTTTACCTACATAGGCAATTTTACCATATAGCTTATTTATTAACGATGACTTACCTACATTACTTCTACCTACAAAGACTACTTCCCTTTCACTTTCAGGATAATGATCTTTTTTGGTACCTGAACATAAGAAACTAATCATGGATGATAGCCTCTTTTAAGATAGTATCCACTTTATCTACAGGCATAAAAGTAATGTTTTCTTTAACGATATCAGGAAGTTCGTCGATATCCTTAACATTGCCCTTAGGGATGAAGACCTTCGTAATACCACTTCTATTAGCCGCAATAGACTTTTCTCTTAAACCGCCAATTGGTAAGACATTACCACGAAGAGTTACCTCACCTGTCATTGCACAGTTTGCGTCTACAGCTTTATTAGTTAAAGCTGATACAAAGGCAGTAGTTAAAGTAACACCAGCTGAAGGTCCATCTTTTGGCACAGCACCCTCTGGCACGTGAATATGGATATCATGTGTCTCAAAGAACTTGACATCAATACCAAACTTCTTAGCATTTGATTTAACATAGT
>CAKUTY010000028.1 GCA_934692455.1 uncultured Erysipelotrichaceae bacterium | reverse complement strand
TCTTAATATTGTCTTTCTATTAAAGAATTCTTCAGACACAATCTTACCCCAAACCACATGGCCCCACTTATTCTTATAATTATAATTTTTCGCAATTACACCCTCAGGTGTTTTACCCTCCGGCATCAAATAATGAGTCTTATTAATACAAGCAGCTACTTCATCAATAGTTGGATTTTCAAGTCTAGCAATCTCTGGTATATAAGTTAAACCATACTCTTCCAGTAAAGGAACATACTCATCATAAGAAAGATATCTTCCATAATCGCCATCCAACTCAAACACATCAAAAATATAAAACTTCTTCCATGCATCACTATCATAAGTTCTAATAGTATGAGGAACTAGATATTCTCCAAAAACATAATGATTAGGATGCTTAATTAGATACTCCTTTACCTTTTGATCCTTAATAATCATTGCCATAAAACCTGCATTATCGTTATCTAAACATAATTCTCTTTTACGAGAACCTGCATGCAAATTGCCATCATCACCCAACCAAACAACACTATTAGTGCCATCAATCTTGGGCTGTATTGTAACGGTTCCATTCAAGATTCCTTCACACTCTTCTCTGCCTAATTTCTCAATATGTTGATATGATTTGTATTCCATTTTTAACTCTCCTTCTTCTTAAGTTACTTAAGTATACTAGAAGAGACAAAAAAACAGGTCGCTTGTTAAGCGACCCTAATTTAACTAGAATATGATACAATGTTCCCCATATTTTTCTAACTGGATATCCAATTCAATAATGTCATATTTCTTATTCTCAATAAAATAAGAAAACACAATATCCGTTTTATCACAAGGTGATAATGCATATCCAGCCCTTGCAAGCAGCTCCTTTGTTTGATCCATATTTAACTTAGCGCCAACACACAAACGCAAGGCAGTATTCCTATTTGGATGATACATAGGATCGTTTTTAATCTTAGAAAAGACCTTCTTACTAAGCATAGCCATCTTATAGACTTCTGTATTAGTTAAACCATTTTGCCCTATAAGATACATCAAATATTCCGAGAAAGTATCTTTCAAATGAGCAAGCCTATCTTCTAGTTCTTTTGGCGTCTCTATACGATAATCAATTCTTGAATCTTCAATTTTAAAGCCATATAAATAAGCATCTAAATCATCATATTCAAATAAATTTTCACATAAAATATAAACATCCAAATTATTATTAAGTTCATCCAAGGCAATCATCAGACCATCTTCCCTAGAAAACTCTGAATCCTTAAAAGGAACCAAAGGAATCGCAAGACTATTAACATCCATGCTTAAACAATTCCTATAAAACTTTCTTAAAACTGTTTCATCTTTACAAGACAAAATAGATGTAGCATCAACTACTACATCTACATCCAAATATTTAATATCCTTAGAAACAATCCTCAAACTCATACTATGACAACTTCTTATTATTAGCCTTCTTCTTAGCAGGCTTTTTCTTTAAACATCTTTGTGCAAAGTCAAAGAAAGACAACATTGAATTATATAAATATCGATTAGAAACATAATCCATCACCAACTCATTTAAAGTACCCCTTTGATACATAGGACTATCAATCTCATAAACCATATCCATAATAGTGCAATCCTCAAAAGACTTCGCGAACTTTTTAAAGCTTTTATTTGTCTTGTTAAGTTGCTTAATATATTCCTCAGACTTTACAAAATCACACTTCTTATAATAAAGAATCGCTAGATTCAATAAAAATTGAGATTCAAGATTATCTTCATCGCCATACTTTTTAACCAACTCTAAAGCCTTATCTTCTTCTTCAAAATAAGCATACAAGCCAATCAAATTATATCTAGCACCAAGATTATCATTCTCATTTAATCGCAAGATTTCCTCAGCTATAGACTTAGCCTTACCAAGCATATTACACTCAATATAATCCACCATCAAACCATAATATAATCTTATAATAGGCCTTGTATGGAAAACCATATAGAACTCACCAACCGAATTCTTGTAATCATCTTTATATTTAAGCTTTACTTCCTCAATCTTATCATTCAATCTTTCAATCTCTTCTTCATAAGTCTTAGAATCAGCCTCAATCAACTTAACCTGAGCGTCAATATTATCAGGATCTAAGTCCAATGCCAAATTAATAAATTCCAATTCTTCCTCGTCAGAATCAGCTTCTTCAGCCATCTCAAGATAATCATCAACTGTAAACTCAACATTATCATCATGTAGCTTACTATTATAATCAACTATAAATTCCTTCAATAAATCATTAAGTTCTTCTTCACTCTCATTACCAGTCGCATTCTCACTCAAATACTTCATTGCAGCCTTTATAGCCTTCTCTGAATCTCTACTCATTATTATCAACCTCTCTTAACAAGAGTATACCAAACTATTTAGCACTATCCCCATAATTACTTAAATATCTAGCAGAAGGATCATTCACATCACAACCCTTCCAAGACTTATTAGGCATCCAATAATCAACAATCAAAGAATCTAAACCAGGATAATAAGACTCAAAAATATCTCTATATAATAATGATTCTTTAGTAAAAGGTGGACAATAAGAATACTTCTTAACACCATCTTCATACTCCTTATCACTATACTTGCTTTCAGCATATTCCTTTAAATAATCAGCTAAAGAATGTCCTACTGCATCTGAAAAAGCTGCCTTATCCCTAAATAATATTTCCCTAGGCAATAAATCATCCCTCTCAAACGCATGACGTAATAAATACTTACCCATACCATACTTATTCATCTTAAGACTTGGATCAATACTCATCACATACTCTACAAAATCTAAATCACCAAAAGGTACCCTACCTTCCATTGAATTAGAAGAAATACATCTATCAGCCCTTAACACATCATACATATATAATTCCCTAACACGCTTAGTAGCCTCATCTTGAAAACTCTTGGCATCAGGGGCAAAGTCAGTATACTTATAACCAAACAATTCATCACTCACTTCACCAGTTAAAATAACCTTGATATCAGTAGTCTCATGAATCTTCTTGCACAAAATATACATACCCAAGGAAGCCCTAATGGTTGTAATATCCCAAGTCTCTAATATCTTAATAGCCTCTGGCAAAGCACTTAAAATATCATCCTTAGTCATCTTAAACTCAGTGTGCTCACTTCCAATATAATCGGCAACCTTCCTAGCATACTTTAAATCAATCGCATCATCTTCCATGCCAATAGAAAAAGTACGAATAGGCTTATCACTATGTTTTTGAGCAATCGCACAAACCAAAGAAGAATCTAATCCACCAGACAACAAATACCCTACCTTTGCATCCGCATCCATTCTCTTTAACACACCGGCAATCAACTTATCATGAATATTCTTAAAAACACCCTCACTAACAACATCACTTGCCTCATATATCTTTCTATACTCTACAAACTTATCACCAACATAATAAGTACCTGGAGGGAAAGCCTTAATATCCTTACATATTGTTAGAAGACTAGAAACAGTAGAACCAAAACAAATCTTACCATTTTCGGTATAACCATAGAATAATGGCCTGATACCAATTGGATCTCTAGCAGCTATATAACCAAGCTTTGGATCATACATAACAAGGGCAAATTCCGCATCTAAACCAACAAACATATCAAGTCCATATTCTTCATATAGTGGTAACAACAACTCACAATCAGAATCAGACACAAAAGTATAACCCTTCTTCTCAAGATCTTTCTTCACTGCTCTAAAGCCATATAATTCACCATTACAAACAACATACTTACCATCTTTTTCAAATGGTTGCATACCCTCTTTAGTTAAACCCATAATAGCTAATCTTTGAAAACCCAATAAACCAGCACCTGTATCTACAATCTTAGAATCATCTGGTCCCCTATCATATAAAGCTTCTAAACCCTTTTTAAAATCTTCTAATTTAGTTAAAACATCAGTTGATACAATAATTCCACACATAATACGCCTCCTAAAAATAAAAAAACAGTTCCTTCATCCCATGGGACGAAGAACTGTAAAACTCCGCGGTACCACCCAAATTATTGATCAAACAACCAATCACTCTTTCAACTATCATTGAAACTTGGTAAGATAACGGTCCAACTCCGTCAAAGCCTACTATTACTTCGGTTTGAAACTCCTAGGTGTTCATTCAATACCTCGTAAATACAGGGTTCACACTACCTCCCCACTCACTTAATTTCGTAGATACCTACTTTTCCTTATCCTTGCTTATGAAAAAGTTTTACTATTTTTTAAGAAACTTGTCAATATATTTTCAGAAAATTGTTTCAATAATATACTATCTAATAAAGTCATATAATAACTTCATGAATTCTTTTAAAATTATGAGCCTAAACTTATTAACAAGTGGAGCCAACATACCAGGCAACCCACCATTTAATATTAGAATAACCGCTATTAAATCAATGTTAGAAGAATACGCACCAGACATCATCGGTGTACAAGAACTAACTGATTCAATGTTCCCATATCTTAAAGATATTTTAAACAAATATGCCATCTTTGGAGAATCAAGACATTCTCTTTTAAGTGATGAATATTCTTCAATCCTTTTCAACAAAGATAAATACGAACTAATAGAAGGCAAAACTCTATGGCTATCAGATACAGTAACCAAGAAAGGATCAAAGTATCTTCTTTCTCAATTCCCTCGTATCGTTACTTATGTTTATTTAAAAGACAAGCTAACTAATAAAACATTCACTGTCTTTAATACCCACTTAGACGCTAACTTCCCTTTTATTCGTACTAAGCAAGCAATTATTCTTTCTAAGATAATTCATAAGTACCAACAAGGTGACTTTACTCTTCTATGTGGTGATTTTAACTGCACTAGGTTGTCGCCTGCCCTACGTCTTTTAAGCAAAAGATTAAAAGACCTATCGTATGATGAAATGGGATCAACTCTTAGAGGCAATGTTGGTTCCTTCTTATATAAACACCTTCCAATAGACCATATCTTTATATCAGATAATCTATCTATTGATGAAGTTAATAAGATTACATCTTCTTATAACACGATATATCCAACTGATCATTATCCAGTTATTGCGAATGTTTATTATTAGTGTTCTTGTTTGAGAACAAATTCTCATTTTTTACCTAAAGTGTTCTCATTTGAGAACACTTTTTATCATTGATAAGTCCATATAAGTTGGTTATAACGTAATGATTTAGTTTAGCAATAAACTATCTGGTATGTTCCATAAATGATGTTTATAGCCACTTGAAAAATAGAGAGAAAATTTGAAGTTTCTCTCTATTTTTAGTTAGGAGTAAATTACTTATAACACTTTCTGCATTTCCTTAGTCCACTGTCAATAGCTTGTTGCTTACTTACTTGCCATGAAGTTTTAGTACTTCCGCAATTAGATATCCTATGATAACACTTTCCTGTAGCTGTCACCCAAACCATTTCGTTACCACCGTCGCTATTATCCATTCCAACACCACTACCATTCGAGTTTCCTCCTGTGGCATATGCTTGAACTGGTCTATTTTCAGTATTTATAGTAACTGAATCTTCGTGGTTATTAACTGTCTTTGCAATTATAGTTGCCTTGCCTACTGCCATTGCGGTTACATAACCATATTCATTAACCTTCAAAACCGATTCATCACTAGAAGTGAAAGTACACTCCTTATATGTTGCGTTATCTGGTTCATACTTAACATTTAATTTTGTACCATCGCCAACATATATTGTTTCAACTGGAGATGATAACGTAATATTTGAGATCACAATAGGTAAGATTCTAATTTGCACATATGCAATTTTTCCATTACTTTTTTCCTTTACGGTAACAGTTACTAAACCATCATGAATGCATTTCAATTCACCACTATTAGAAATAGAAGCCAAACTAGTATCATCAACACTCCACTCAGCATCTTTGTATGTAACGTTCTCTGGATTCCATTTAAGTTCTAATTGCTCAGTATCACCAATTTTCAAACTCTTAGGAGCAACCATTTCGATGCTATCAGCCAATACTGGGATTACATTTACTTTTAGTTGTGCCTTTTTTCCATTATCTGATATCGCTGTAATAACAGTTTGTCCTTCTTTAATACCAACAATTGTTCCGTTATCAACAGTAGCTATTTCTTCATTATCAGTTGAAAGTGTATATTTGGGATAAGTAGTATTTTCAGGTATAATCTTCATCTCTGGCGTATAAGTATTCCCTATACCAAGGTCAATACTAGTAGAATCGAATTTCAAATCCTTCAATAATACTTCCTTAATTTCTAATTCATATTCATTGTAAATCTTGTCATTGTAAGATAAAGATAAGCTAGTCTTGCCTTCCTTTAAAGCTCTATATGTTCCATCGTTTAACAATTGAAAATAATCAGAGTCAACATTTACATTAATCTCCCTATCTTGTGCTGACTTAGGCTCGACAACATAATCAAAATTAACAATATCATTAACAAATATTTCTGGGTTCTCATCAACTAATCTAATTGATCTTATGCTGGATACAAGGCCTATGATGCCACATAAAAGAAAGATTACTATACCAATTGTTACCTTTTTCTTAGTAGGCATCTTCTTCTTGGGCTTTTTTAATTCAACACAATCCTCAATATTAACTCTTTGTTCATCTTCACAAACGCCATTCGTACATAAATCATCTAACTCTTTAAGGACATCTTCTTCATCATCATTTAAAAAGTCAAATTCTTTTTTCTTACTAAACAGTTTGCTTCTCTTCTTAGAATCTCTGCTCTTAATTTTTAGTTTCTTATCAGAATTATCACTCTTAATTTTCATATATCCAAATCATCCCCCTTGATTATTTAATAGAATAAACTAGTTATTTATTGTTAAAGTTTTCTTTAACTTATTAAGTGTCTTAACATCCATATTCTTCTTATAATCTATTCCCTTGCTAGAAATATGCAACACAGGATACATTTGCCCTGTCTTGATGATATAACCTTCATCAATTAAGAATTGAATAATGATTTTAATATTGTCAAATTTGATGTCCTTATAGATACCATAAGTATTTAATTTATCAAAATTGTTTTCTCTAATTGTTTCACTACTTAATCCAAGCAGAACTTGAGCCAACATATTCACACCATAAAATCTTGTTTCGCTGATTTCGATCAAAGACTTTAACACCCAATAACAAACATTATTAAGATTCTTATCTCTCCAAACCACCTGCTTAATTTCAGCTTCTTCAACCTTTGGATTATTAAAATTCTCATTTGTTGTTTCAGTAATCACAATCTTCTTATTATATTTTTTATTTACATTTGTTTGTTCATAAGAAACAGCATCTTGCCCATTGATTTCATAATATTTATCAATACCAATTGTTTTATTACAACCCTTACCATCATGAGTATAGTTTGTACACCCTAAGAAACAACTATTACCTCTTCTTTTTACAATTAAGTAGCCATCCTTACACTCATCACATTTCATGATAGACATCTTGCCACCAGAGAGATCATTTGTCATAAAGCCACAAAGTTCAGGTTCGTTAGTACACAAATGAAGCCTTAGACCAAACGCATTCTTATATCGATATTGAAGAGGGAATTTACATACAGGGCAAAGCTTTCTCTTTGCACCATTAACAACATTCTCATTCCATTCACCATTTAATACAACATTCTTATAATCACGCTTCAGCTCAAGCAAAAATTCCGAAGGATTCTCTTCTGGCGCAATACAAAAGACTCTATTCTTGGTTCTAGTCATCGCAACATAGAACAGTCTTCTTTCTTCGGCATATTCAATAGATTTATCTCCCTTAATCACAAAAGATAATACTGGATCATCTTCAATTTTTGAAGGGAATCCATAAGTTTCATTCTTACAATTAATGATAATTACATCATCATAACCAAGGCCCTTTGAAGAATGAGCCGTCATAAAAGTTATATCCATCTTAGGATATTTTGTACTCTTAATCTTGCTCTTCTTATCTACTATTTCAAACAAACCAGTATTCTCAAGCTTATGGGCATCAAAACCATATCTGCCTAAAATCAAAACATTAGATTTAGGTTTTGTGTTTGACTCAACAATCTTATCAAGTGCCTTTTCAACCGCAACACCCAACGCAAAATCAGTACCACTTCTTTTGTTTTCAGCGGACTTTTTAGAGCTTATATAAGTATAAATAATAACAGGATCAGTAATATTTTTGTTAGAGATTAGTTGTTTTGTAATTTGAGCCTTATTCCTTTGAATAAAGTTTCCAGCTATATCAATTACCTCTTGCGAATTTCTATAAGTCTTAACAATCTTTATTTCCTTAGCATAGCCCATTGTTTCCTTAAATCTTGTAAACAACGTAATATCAGAACCACTAAAGGCATAAATAGATTGCCAGTCATCACCAACCGCAATTATCTTCGCATCACAAACATCAGATAACGCAGAAGTTAGGTCAAATCTTTGTCTAGAAATATCTTGATACTCATCAACAATCACATACTTAAATCTTAATTTTTTTCCATTGTCTTTAATGCTTTTTAAAATTCTAACCGAATCATTAATCATATCTTGGAAATCAATCGCATTGTTTTCTTTTAAATATCTTTGATACTCAAGATAACACTCCTTAGCAATTTGTAAGAACAATTTAGAACGAACATTATTAGTAGAATTGCTCATCCTATCAAAATCAGACAAATCATAGCCGTTAGTCTTAAAGTTATTAATAAATCGACATAACAATAAAACTAATTTTCTAATATACCTATTTTCTTCAGTAGAAATAATCTTCTCCATTACTTCCTCATCAGTTCTTCTCTTTAATACAAAACCATTATCAATCAATTGTTTTTCTAGATGATCAATAAAAGACACCTTATCGTTATAAGAAGAAAAAGTATAAAGTAACTTTGTTCCATGTTCCCTATGCAACTTAACCTTATCATTAATGGCATTCTTATATTTAGTTAACTGCCCATCATTATACAAAGGATTATAACCACTTTCAGATATTCCAAAATGCTCTAAATAAACAGTCTTATCACCTTGTTTTATTAAGAAGTCTGGAGTATAAGGCTTTGATGAAGATGCAATATTATATTTATATACTGGCTCATACTGATAATCTAAATTATTCATATACAAGAAGTTAGCAATCTTTACTTCCTCATAAGACCTTAAAACCTCATTTTGAATAGTAATCTTCTTCTTACTTCTTCTATCCATTACCTCTTCTTTAAATTCATCCAAATCACTCTTCAAAGTTGAATAATTAGACTTAGAAATACTATTAAAAAATTCTTCTAAATCATCACCTTCAAATGGTACATCAAAGTATGATGAAAAGAATAGAATTAAATTCTTTGTTAGTTCTTTATTAGTCAATACCGAATCCTTAAAGTAATCTTGTAATACATAATACAATTTACTTTCTGAAACAATATTAACTTTCTCTGCTGATTGCTTATTTATAATTGCATAACCAATAGAATGAAAAGTCGAAATAATACAATCGATTCCTAAGTCCTTTATAATCTTATCTCTTAATTCATTAACTGCCTTATTAGTAAAAGATACAACCAATATTTCATTAGGCTTAATATTCTTCTTCTCAACCAAATACTTTACCTTAGCAGCAACCGTAGTTGTCTTACCAGCACCAGCACCAGCCACAACAAGCGTATAATCTTCATCACTTAAGACAACATTCCTTTGATCATCATCCAACAAAATAACTGGATCAACTTTCTTTAAAATATTATCCAAATATGACTTCTCTTTTACCTTTTTATCTTCAACATATTTGTTATTATGTTCATCAACGCATGATTCAATATTCCTTAAAACACCCACTGTTTTTATCATGTTTTCATACGAAACACCATGATTCAAACAATAAGACTCTAACATCCCACTGCTTTCTAAAACACTGTAATAATCAATTGTTTTCTTATATGAAACAATCTTATCCAAGTATTGTTTCTTTGAAATATAAGCATCTTCTTTTAATAGATTATTAATAAACTTCTCAGCGTCTAAAAAACTTAAATACTCCTCTGTATTTAAGTTTGGCTTAGACTTACTTTCTTTCTTGCCAAAGATACTTGATAAAATCCCCATTTGATACTTCCCTTATCAATAAATATATTGTGACATAGTTAACATTTATTAGCAAATTACTAGCAAATAATTAATACTATATCTTATTTTCCCTATTTCGCTTATCAAGTTATGCATCATAAGCGAAATAGGGAAATTGTTTCAATATTTAAAAACACGATATCTCGCATTATTACGAAACATCGTGTTTTTACTTTGTCCTAAAAAATCAAATGAGTACTTGGGGAATTCTAAAGGACATCTATTTAACAAATCTTACTTTAATTCAGGCCAGAAACCCTTATTAGCCTCAATCATGTCATCTAAGATTGCCTTAGCAACAGTCATACTAGGCACAGTCTTATTTAAAGTGAATGATTGTAGTACCTTTTCATAAGAGCCTTCGATACAACCTTCAACTAATAGCTTTTCACTATTTAATTGTTGCATCATCAAACCTTGTTGGAACAATGGAATAGGCTTTTGAGAAATTACCTCTGGTCCATCCTTACCAATATAAGCAGGAACCTCAACCATTGCATCATATGGCATATTAGGCAAAGCACCCTTATTTTCAACGATTACCAAGAAACGAGCCTTAGTATCATTCTTAAGCGCAATAGCCAAATCAGCAATCCAATCACCATGACTACCTGCATAGAACACCTTTTCATCAATCTCACCTGTCTTTAAGTAATGATCAATACCATCAAACAAGTTCTTCTCACGAGTTTCCATTACCTCATTAGCACGAGTATGTTCAACATTAGAATGCTCAACAAACTCCTTAGATTGTAAGTAATAGTTCAAATAAGTATTAGGAATATATTCAGGGAAGTTCTCAAGAATCTCATAAACACCCTTCCAAACATAATACCAGCTACCCTTCGCATGACGATTAGTATTATTGCTAGAGCTTGTCAAGCTTTCCTTACCCTTCAAATAAGAAGCCGGTAACAAGATCTCATGTTCCTTAATATAAGCCTTCAAAGGTTCCATGATACTTTCGCCCTTATATTCGATGTTTGTAAACCAACCAAAATGATTTAAACCAAAGTAATCATATACGATATTCTTCTTATCCTTAATCTCTAATGCAGCAGCAACTAAATCAATAATAGCGATAGGCATATCACAAATATTGATAATACGTGCATTAGGTCTTAACTTATTACAAGCCTCAGAAACAATAGAAGCAGGATTAGAATAATTAAGAATCCAATAATCCTTCTTAGCATACTTTTCAACATCATCAATCAACTCAATCATTGGGAAGATTGTACGCATACCATATGCCAAGCCGCCACAACCACAAGTCTCTTGACCAACACAACCATGCTTCAAAGGAATCTTCTCGTCGCTTTCTCTCATTGCATACAAACCAACACGCATTTGAGCAAACACAAATGATGCATCACTGTAAGCTTCCTTCTTATCATTTGTTACAGTTAACTTAATACCTGAATGCAATTCTTCATCCAAGATCCACTTAACCACAACAGCAACCTTATCTTGTCTTTCCTTGTTGATATCATATAAACGAATCTCATCAACACCTAATTCATCCTTACGTAACGCAATAGACTTAACAATACCTGGAGTGAAAGTACTTCCTCCACCTGCAATCGCAATAATCATATATCTAAAACCTCCTGATTTTATTTATTCAATGCTGCATCAACAGCTTTTCTAATTTGTGGAACTTCGATACCGAAGATAACTTGAATATCATTATTCTTCTTAACGATTCCACTATTTTTAACCTTATTAATAACTGCATCATTAACTAAGCTAGCATCCTTAACCTTAACTCTTAAACGAGTGAAACAGTTATCAACATTCTCAATATTCTCTCTACCGCCTAAACCTTCAATGATAGCTTCAGCAACACCATCATTAGAAGTATTAACAGTCTTAACTGCAGTTTCATCACCTTCAACAAGCACAGCATCTTCTCTACCAGGTGTCTTTAATTTAAACTTCTTGATAATGAACACAAACACTACAAAGTAAACAATAATTTCAACTAAAGCTAACAAATACATCTTTGGCCAAGCAGTTCTTTCAACACCAGCAGATAAGTTCATCAAGAAACTATTAATTAAACCTGTAGTCATTGAATGAATATTGAACACCTTTAATAACGCAACAAATGTACCAGCGATAATTGAATGAACTAAGAACAAGCCTGGTGCGATAAACGCAAACATGAAATCAATTGGCTCAGTAATACCACTTAATGTAGCAGTCAACACAAGCGGAATTAAGATAT
>CAKUTY010000027.1 GCA_934692455.1 uncultured Erysipelotrichaceae bacterium | reverse complement strand
GAATGTTGACTACTGCAATCAAGAGAGCACGTCAAATGGCTTTGTTACCTTACATTGTTGATTAATTTAAATTAATGATAGCCTTCCTTAATAGGGGAGGCTATTTTTCTTAAGGAGGGATCATTTTATGAACAAAACAAAAAAATTAACTACAGGAGCGATGTTGTTGGCACTGATTGGTGCTTTTATGTTGATAGATAGGCAATTGTCTTATGTCTTTACTTATTTTATTGTTTTGTTGATACCAGTGATTATTGCGGTTTATTGTTGCATGTATTCAATGAAAGATGGTTATGTATTATGTGTTGGTGTTGTAGCTTTATCTATACTATTTGGTTCTTTATATACTTATATGTATTTGCCTGCTTCAATCATTACAGGTTTATGTATATCAGCGGCTATTAGAAAAGACTATGATCGTAGAAGAGTGATGTTAATTTCAATTGCGGTTTTTGTCTTATCAGAACTTTTGATTACTTTCTTGGTGTCACCTTTATTGGGGGTTAGCGTTGACAGTCAATTAAAGGCAATGGAAGCGACTTTCAATGAGATGTCTAATGTGGCTGGAGTTAGTGGGGCAATGAATGCAGTTGTTGGTAATTTAGGTACTTTCCTTCTTGTTGTCTTTATTTTCTCTACAATGTTGACTGGTGTTTTAGAAGGATACTTGATTAGTTTTATGACTGTTTTTGTCTTAAAGAGAATGAAGATTAAGAATATTGGCTACAATAGTGCATTGGACATCAGGATGCCCGAATGGTTAGCTTATGTTTTACTTCTTTTTACTTCTTCTTTAATGTTTATGAATGTACCTATTTTAATGAAGAGTGAGTTTGTTAAATATAGCTTGATGTGCCTTGGTGTGTTCTCTTCTTTGATTTTATTTTATTATGGCTATTTGTTTATGATTATTTATTTAAAAAAGAAGGGCGGTAGGGTAAATATCTTTTTACTACTTCTAGGTATTTTTATTTTGATGCCATTTTCGTATATCATATTATTAGTAGTTGGTTTCTTGTATGGAAGCGGACCACTTAGAAGAAAATTAGAGAATGAAAAAGAATAGAAAATTTATTATTACTGTTACTGTAGTTTATTTATTATTATTATTAACGCTTGTTGTTAATTATTTTATTTACCAAAAGCTTAACGTTTTGGCTGTTTCAATCGTTCTATTTTCTTTAGCTGTAACGATTGCGACATACTATTATTTTTCAATTAATCATCGCCAAATCACCGGCGATATTGAGACTAATCTTTCTTCTTCAATGACAGAGGCTTTAAAACTAAGTCGTATTGGCATTCTTGTTTATAATGAGGATTATGAAATAACATGGTTATCTTCATTGTTCAATGAAAAAGACATTAATCATGTTGGTGATAAGATTCTTGTTTGGTTGCCTGAACTTAGAGACTTATTAAGCGGTAAGATAGCCAAGACAATTGTTGTGATTAATGATGATAAGTATGAAGTAAGTAAGAAAGATGATGCCTATGTCTTATTCTTCAATGATATTTCTAGAGAGTATGATTTAGAGAATGATGTTAATAATAATGCCTATGTTTTGGGTATTGTGAATTTTGATAACTATGATGAATTAACTTTGAATGAAAATGATATTTCTTTTATTAATACCAATATTAAAGTAGCTGTTGTTGAATACTTTAGGAAGTATGGCATTGTTTATAAGACTTTAAGAAATAATCGTTTGTTGCTGATTTTAAATAATTCTATTTATAAAAGATTGTTAGACGATCGTTTTTCTATTTTGAATACCGTTAGAAGAGAATCTAAGAATGGTGGTGTGGATGTTACTTTATCAATGTCTTTTGCCTATGGCAGTTATGATTTGATTGAATTAGATAAAGAAGCAACAAGTTTGATGGAAATTGCTCAAACAAGAGGTGGTGACCAGGTTGTTTCAAGAGAGATTGGTAAGGAAGCTAATTTCTATGGTGGTTCTTCAGAAGCTAAGGAAAGAGCTAGTAGAGTTAAGGTAAGAGTCGTTGCCAATACGGTTAGAAATCTAATTAATGGTGCTAGTAATGTTATTATCGTAGGACATAAGGATGCTGATGCAGACTGTATCGGTGCTGCTTTGACTATGAGTTATATTGTTTCCACTTTAGGGAAGAAGGTTTATGTAGTCACAAGAACAGGTGGTGTGGAGACGATGATTAAGGATGTTATGGATAAGTATAGCAACTTATTAAATTCACGTCATAACTTCATTTCTGAGTCAGAGGGTTTGTCTTTAATGGATGAAGAGACTTTGGTTATCATGGTTGATCATCATTCTTTGTCTTTATGTAATAGCCCTAATATTTTAAAGGAATCTAAGAAGAATGTGATAATTGACCATCATCGTCGTAGTGCTGATTTGGATGTTGATGCCTTGTTTATATACATTGAGGCTGGTGCTAGTTCTACGGTTGAGATGAGTGTTGAAATGTTGCCGTATTTCTCTAGAAACTTAGATATTTCAAAGGAAGAGGCTAACATCTTATATATTGGTTTGTTGATTGATACTAATCATTTTAGAAATCGTAGTGATTCAAGAACTTTTGATGTTGCAAAGACTATTAAACAATTGGGTGCTAATTCAAATGAGTGTGAAATCTTGATTGAGGAGCCTTATGATATGTCTAAGAAGAGATATGAAATTATCGCCAATGGCAAGAAGTATCATGACAATATTATGATTGCTTATATGGGTGATAATGATATATATCCTCGTTCTATTGCTTCTCAAGCAGTTGATAGAATGGTTGAGATTAAGGAAATTAATGCGGCCTTTGTCTTATGCAAGATTAATAAAGATGAGGTGGCAATTTCAGCTAGAAGTGATGGTAATATCAATGTACAACTTATCTTAGAGAAGATGGGTGGTGGTGGCCATTTGACAGCTGCTGGTATGCAGGTTAGGGATGGTTCATTAAGTGATATGTATGCTAATTTGGTAAAATGTATAGATGAATATTTAGAAAGTGTGGAAGAAGATGAAAGTAATTCTATTGAGTGATGTAAAAAAAGTTGGTAAGAAGGGTGAAGTTAAGGAAGTTTCTGATGGTTATGCAAGAAATTTCTTGATTGCTAGAGGTTTGGCTGTTGTTGCTAGTGAGGGTGCTAATAAGGTTTTAGCTAAACAAAATGAAGAAAAGGCTAAGGAAGATGAGGCTAATAGACAAGCAGCTTTAGCTTTAAAGGAAAAACTTGAGGCGATGGAATTTGATTTCAAAGTTAAGGCTAATAATGGTCATGTTTCTGGTTCTGTTTCTACTAAGGAAATTTGCGATGAATTAAAGAAGCATGGTATTGAAGTAGATAAGCGTAAGTTTATTGACAAGGATCCAGTTAAGACCCTAGGTTTTTCACATGTTAAGGTTGAATTATATAAGGGTGTAGTAGGTACAATTAGAGTTAAGTTAGTTGAGGAATAAGATGAGTCAAAAAACAATTCCCTATAGTCTTGAAGCAGAACAATCACTTCTAGGTAATATATTAGTTTTCAAAAATACAATTAGAGAATGTATTGAGGCTGATGTAACAAGTGATGATTTTTACTTGGATAAGCATCGTCGCATTTATAATATTTGTTCAAGTATGTTTGAAAATAGGGAGACTATCGATACTATTTCTTTGGGTAATAAGTTAAGAGACTATAACTATCTTGATACGATTGGCGGTCTTGATTATTTATTGAGTTTGACTGATTCAACAATTGATCGTACTAATACTAAGGAATATATTCGTATTATTAAGAATAAGTCACTAGCAAGACGTATTATTAAGGCCGGTGAGGAGATTGCTAGTGATGGTTATGATGGTCAAGCTAGCATTGATACGGTTTTAGAGAATGCTGAGAAGAAGATTTTAGATATTACAAGAAGTAGAACGGATTCTGAATTTAAGCCTGGTAGTGAGGTTTTTGAGGCTGCGGTTAAAAAAATTGAGGCAATAGAGAAGGCTGGTTCTACTATAACTGGTGTTAAGACTCGCTTTTCTCAATTAGATTCAATGACAGCAGGTCTTCAAAAGAGTGACATGATTATCTTAGCGGCTCGTCCAAGTATGGGTAAATCTGCTTTGGCTTTAAATATTGCGCTAAATTCAGCTATGGTTTCAAGTGGTGCTTGTGCTATATTTTCGCTTGAAATGCCATGTGAACAGTTGGCTAATCGTATGTTGTCTGCTAAGGCTAAGGTTGATGGCCAAAAGATTAGAAAAGGTCAATTGAATGAGGCTGAGTGGATTAAGATTAAAGAAGCAGAACAGGAATTAAAACGTCAAAAGATTTTCTTTGATGATACTCCTGGTATTAAGATTTCTGATATGAATGCGAAGTGCCGTAAGCTTAAAGAGGATTATGGTTTATATTTGATTATTATCGACTATATTCAGTTAATCCAATCAAATACTAAGTCTGAGTCAAGACAACAGGAAGTGTCTGATATTTCACGTAAGATTAAGGCTATGGCTCGTGAATTAGATGTGCCAATTATTGCCTTGTCACAGTTGTCACGTTCGGTTGAATCAAGAAATGATAAGCGACCAATGTTGTCGGATTTAAGAGAATCTGGTGCGATTGAGCAGGATGCTGATATGGTTATGTTCATTTATCGTGAGGATTATTATAAAAAGGATGAAGAACGTAATGAAAAGCGTGAGGATGTTGAACTAATTGTGGCTAAGCATCGTAATGGCCCTATTGGTACTGTTAAGTTGGCTTTTGAGAAGGATATTAATGCGTTCTATTCTATTTCAAATAGTGAAGAGTAATGAAAAAAGATATTATTGGAGTAATAGTTAGTATAGTTTTAAGTGTTGCCATTGTCATGGGGATTCCTTATTTATTGGATGAAAATAAGGTTGAGGGTGAGAGTTTTTCTATTGAGTCGCTTGTCAATCAAAATGCAGTTTTAGGCAATGATGTTAATACTTATAACTGTTTATATTATCAAGGGAAACTTGTTGGGGTTATTACAAGTCTTGATACTTTTTATAGTGAGATAAACAACGAATATCAAAAGTATGTTGATAAGTTTCCTAATACATCTTTGGGTTTAAGTGAAGATTTGTTGCTTACCAAAGAAAAGACCTTCAACAAGTATGAGAATAAAGATAACGAGATTGTTTCTTATCTAATTGATAATGATTTGTTGGGTGTTAAGACTACAGCTATTGAATTTTCAACTAGCGAAGGTGTTTATGATGTTATTTATGTAAGTGATCTTGAAATGTTTTATGAGGCTAGAGATACTTTCTTGAAGAATTTTGTGAGTGATGAAACTTTTCAAAAGATTGCCAAGGGTGAGACGATTGCCGAACCTGTTGATTTTGGTAGTGTTGATATGAATGTAAAGATTGAGGAGACAATAACTTATTCAAGTTCTTTTATGGCTCCTGATAATATTTTTACTACTTTTGATGAAATATATGATTACCTATGTTATGGGCGTAATAGTGAAAAACAATATTATATTACCAAAGAGGGTGATACTCTTCGTGGTATTGGTTATCGTTTTAAGAATATGTCTCCTAAGCAGTTGATGCTTATTAATAGAGATATTATTTTTTCAACCGATCAGGTATTGACACCTGGTATGAACATTAATGTTACATATTTTTCTAGTCCTATTAATGTGGTGGTTTTTAAGGATCGTTTAGCTTCTGAGGTAGTTACTCCTGAGTCTCCTATTTATGTTAAGGATGCAACTCTTGAGTCAGGTACTACTATTATTGAGACTGAAGAAAGCAATGGTCTTAAGAATGTCTTGTATCAAGAGACTTGGGTAAATGGTGTCTTACAAACTGGTAGTGTTAAGTCTAGTAATGTGGTTAGACAGCCAATTCAGGGTGTTATTAAGGTTGGCACAGCAAGAAAAGCTGATGTTGGTACTGGTAACTATGTATGGCCTGTTGATAATCCTAAGATTACTTGTGGTTGGGGTTGTTACTATATTCCAGGTATTGGTTCTCATATGGGCACTGACTTTGTCAATCAGTATGAGCGTTATGGTAATGTTTATGCAGCTGATACTGGTATAGTTGAAACTGCTAGCTATAATGGCATTGATGGTAACTTTGTGGTTATTGACCATCAAAACGGTTATAAAACACATTATGGCCATATGTCGAAGATTATAGTTAGTGCTGGTCAGGTTGTAAGTAGAGGTGAACAAATTGGCGTAATGGGTTCTACTGGTTATGCGTTTGGTGTTCATACCCACTTCCACTTTATTGTTGATGGGCGTTTGACTGATGCATGTACGATAATGGATTGTACACAGGTTCCTTGGAGTTAATATGCGAAAGAATGTAATAATTTGTCTTTTTTCTATCACTTTTATTTGGCTATTGATAGTTAGTTCTATTGCTATTTCAAATAACAACAATGATAGTAATGGTACTAATATCGAAGAAGTTAGGGTTACTGGTTTTTCTACTGATTTTAGTGAAGTTATAAAAAATACTAAGTCTTCTATGGTGGCGGTTGAACAAAACGGTAAGGTATCAAGTGGCTTTATTTACAAGAAAAAAGATGATTTAGTTTATGTAGCTACTTCTTTTCACGGGATAAGTGAAAGTGAAAATGCTAATGTTACTTTTAATAATGGCGTTAAGGTAAATGGCAAGGTATATGGCAGCGATTTGTTTGCGGATGTAGCCTTGCTTGAATGTGATTTTCCTTTCGATGTCCAAGAATTAAAGTTTGGCGATAGTACATTATTAAAAGATGGCGAATTTGTTCTTAGCATTGGTACTAATAATTCTATGGATTATGCTTTTTCTAACAAGTTTGGAATGGTTTCTAAGAATTATCAGGAAATCAAGAATCAAATATCTTTTAATGAAGAAAATTATGAATATTATCTAGGTTTGATTCAATTAAGTGGTGATTTCACTAATGGTTATAGTGGTGCTCCTGTACTTAATATGAATGGCGAACTGGTTGGTAGCATTTTGATGCAGGATGATGATATCACTTTTGCGTTAACTGGTGATGAACTTAAAAAAGTCTTAGATTGTTTATATAATAACTTATCTTATAGACGTGTTAATTTTGGGTTTAAGGGTAAGTATATTAAAGACTTAGAGAATTATGAAGTTAATAGTTTGAATATCAATGTTGATTTAAGTGACGGTTATTATGTTAGTGAAGTGTTGCCTTTTAGTTTCGCTTCTAAAATAGGTATTCTTAAGGCTGATGTTATTACAAAGATTAATGATGTAAAACTAGTTGATAGTAATTCTCTGTTGAGTTTGATGTATTCTGAAGAATTAAATTTTACTTTTGAGATTATAAGAAATGGTGAAAAGATCAAGTTACAGGGAGTGATTGATGCTTAAACTAATATGTGTTGGTAAAGTTAAGGATGCTTCGCTTAAGGCTTTGATTGATGATTATCAAAAGAGAATTCAAAAGTATCATAAGTTAGAGGTAATTGAGGTTAAGGATGAACCAATTAGAGATAATGAGAAGGAAGTTCTTGATATTGAAGCTTCTAGAATTATGTCTAAGATAGATAAGGATGATTATGTAATTCTTTTGGATTTGCATGGTGAGTCTTTGGATTCTGTATCTTTTGCGAATAAAATAGATAAGTTGTTTGTGTCTTATTCAAAAATTACTTTTGTGATAGGTGGTTCTTTGGGCTTTGGAGAAGAAGTTAGGAAGCGTGCTAATTATAGGCTGAAACTTTCGGATATGACTTTCTTGCATCAAATGACGCGTCTTATTATTCTTGAACAAATTTATCGTTGTTTTAAGATTTTAAATCATGAAACTTATCATAAATAATCTAAAAACTATTGTAAAGCGCTTTCTCAAGATTTAAAATAGAAGTAATTGAAAAGGAGATTTTTTTAAAAATGAAAGAAATTAGTGTATTAGTTGTAGATCCAGTTGGTCTTCATGCTCGTCCTGCTACTGTAGCTGTTAATGCTGCTAGCAAGTTCAAGAGCGAAGTTAAGGTTGCTTATAATGGTAAGACTGTTAATATGAAGTCAATAATGGGTGTTATGTCTTTAGGTATCCCTACTCAATCAGAGATTACAATCAGCTGTGATGGTGAGGATGAAGAAGAAGCTATCAAGCAAATCGAAGATATTTTGAAGGCTCAAAAGGTTATAGCTTAATCTAAACTAATAATAAAGAATAATTATGAATAGAGAAGCTGATGCTTCTCTATTTTAAAACTAGAAGGGAATGAATATGTCATATAAAGATACTTATAATAATTGGTTGAATCATCCTAATTTAGATGCAAAGTCTAGAGAAGAAATGTTGAAGATGTCTGAAAAGGATATCGAGAATGCTTTCTATACAAATATTAAGTTTGGTACCGCAGGTATGCGTGGTGTCATGGGCGTTGGTACTGATCGTATTAATATTTATACAATTAGAAAGGCTACTTTAGGTTTTGCGAATTACTTAAATGCTAATAATAAAGATGGCGTCGCAATTGGTTATGATAATCGTCATAATTCAAAGGATTATGCTTATGATTGTGCTGCTCTTTTAGCTAGCAAGGGTATTAAGACTTACTTGTTTGATTCATTAAGACCCACTCCTGAATTGTCTTTTGCGACTAGATATTTTAAGTGTGATGGCGGTATTATGATTACTGCTTCTCATAATCCTAAACAATATAATGGTTATAAATTGTATGATGAGACTGGTTGTCAACTTATTCCTGAGCTGGCTGAAAAGGTAACCAACGAAGTTAATAAGATTGAGGATCCACTTTCTATTACAATTGGTGATTATGATAAGAGTTTAATCAATATTGTTAATACTGAAGTTGATGAAGCTTACTATAAGGAAGTGATGAGCATTTCTTTAAGAAAGGATCTTCCTAATAAAGATAAACTTAAGATTGTTTTCTCTCCTGAACATGGCGCAAGTAATATTCCAGTTAGAGAAACTTTAAAAAGAGCTGGTTTTGATGTTTATGTAGTGGAGGAACAAGCCATTCCTGATGGCGATTTCCCTAATACTAAGACTCCAAACCCTGAAGAAGCAGGTGCATATGAGGGTGTTATTGAATTAGCTAGAAAGCTCGATGCGGACTTATTGTTAGTTTGTGATCCTGATGGCGATAGAATGGGTGTAGGCGTTAAAAAGGATGGCGATTATCATGTATTTAATGGTAACCAAACTGGGGCTCTTCTTCTTGAATATATCTTAAGTACAAGAAAAGAATTAGGCATGGAAGTTAATAATCCTGTTATGTTTAATACAATTGTTACTAGTGATATTGGTGAGGCTGTCGCAAACTACTATGGTGTAGAGTGTGAGAAGACTTTGACTGGTTTCAAGTTTATTGGTAATAAGGTTAAACAATATGAAGAGAATGGTAAGAAGACTTATGTCTTTGGTTATGAAGAATCTTATGGTTCTTTGATTAAACCATTTGTAAGAGATAAAGATGCTACTCAGGCTTGTATGATGTTGGCTGAAGAAGCTGTATATTATCATAATCAAGGTAAGACATTGTATGATGTTTTATTGGGTATTTTTGATAAGGTTGGTGCATATTTTGATGCTCAAATGTCTATTATGCTTCCAGGTGCTGATGGGGCTGAGAAGTTGGCTGCTATCATGAAGAATATCCGTGAGAATCCATTTAGTATTGATGGCTATAAGACTGTTAAGATTGAAGATTATAAGACTCAAAAAACTACTTACAGTGATGGTAGAGTAGAGGATTTAACAGGTTTCGATGTTACTGATGCGATTAAGTATTACTTAGAAGATGGCTCATTTATCGCTATTAGACCTAGTGGTACAGAGCCTAAGTGTAAGATTTACTTATCTACTAAGGATGCTACTTATGATGCTGCTGTTAAGAAGTGTGATGATTTCAAGAAGATCATGAGTGAAATTATTAAGTAATGATAATTGATGAAGTAAAGACAAAAGCTTTAGAAGACAAGGTGCCCATTATTAAAGATGATGGGCTCTTGTTTGTGCTAAAGACAGTTGAGGTTACAGGTGCTAAGGATATTCTTGAGCTTGGTACTGCTGTTGGTTATTCAAGTATGCATATGGCAAGTCTTGACAAAGGTATACATATCGATACGATTGAGCGTAATGAGGATATGTATAAACAGGCTGTTGTGAATATTAAAGATAACGGTTTTGATAATCAAATTGATGTTCATTTTATGCCTATTGAAGAGTTTAAGACTGATAAGATGTATGATTTGATTTTTGTGGATGCTGCTAAGGCTCAATATGGTAAGTATACTGAGCAATTTTATAATAATTTAAAAAAAGGTGGCGTCTTTATTTATGACAATATGATTTTCCATGGTTTGATATACAAAATTGATGAAATTGAGAGTAGAAGTCTACGTTCTATGCTTAAAAAAATCGTTAATTTCCGGTATTTTATGGTAAATGATGAGCGTTTTGATATAATAATGCATGATGAAATCGGAGATGGCATCTTAATAGCTATTAAAAAATAAATATGGAAGATAAGAATATTGCTCTATTAGGTTTTGTTTCTTCAGCTGCTGATTATTTGAAAAAACAAATTAAGGATAACAGTGAAGAGATAAAAGAATTAGATGAAATTGATTTGGATAAGATTAAAAGTGAGCTAGGAAATCGTTTAGGCTCATCTTTTGGTGGTGTTCAAGATAAGTCTAATGATTTAATTAATGCGGGTAGAGAGGCTTTTAATGATTTTATCAATGATTCTTCTAAGATGATTGATGAATTCAACGATATTTTTAATGTTGATTTCAAAAAAGAAAATGATGAAAAAGATGAGGAGATGGTGAATCATCTTATTTCTATTTTAAGAGAACCTTCTAAGTTTGAGGAAACAAATGATTTTGAGACTCAAATTGCTAGGGCTGCGAATGAATCGTATATCGAGGACAACAAGAAGATTGAAGTTCCTGGTAGCGATAATGAAGAATTGGATTCGCTTTTTTCTGAAATCATAGCCAATGAGAATATCAAGGTTGAGGAGCCTGTATTGAATCCTTTTGTGGATATTGAGACTGAATTTGAATCAGAAACTAAAACCGAAGAGGAACCAGTTGCTGATGAGACTTTGGATTTAGATGAAGAAACTGTTGATGAAGATGATGAAATTGAAAAAGACAATAGCTTAAAAGCTGAAGAGATTAAGCAATTAATTAGAGATACAATTTCAGAATTTTTTACTAATACAAATAAGTCTGAGGAAAAGGAAGTTAAATTAGATGAAGTAATCGATTCTTTTGATGTACTTAAAAATGTTGGTGTTGATGAAGAGAACGATGAAATAAAAGAAGAAGATAATAAAGATGAGGAATTTGCTGAATTCGAATCTTTATGTTCAGGTTTGGATGAAGTTGAATATGAGGAATTAAATCCTAATAATGATTCTTTATTGGATGGTGTCTTTAAGCGTGTTGATGAATATGAAGAAATCAATGAAGAGGAGCTTGCTGAATTAGAGGAAGAGCCTGATGTTGATTTAGAAGATCTTCTAAGACCTATTGATGTGTTGATTGAAGAAGAACCTGTTGAAGAAAAAATTGACGATGCTACAGAAGGGTTAGAAAACATTCTTTCACCTACTAATATGTCTAAAGACGAAGAAGTAGTTGGTGAAGATGTAAAAGATGATAATGATTCTATTGTTGTTGAAGAAACTACAAACGATGTAGACAATGATGCTGATAGATTAGATGATATTCTTCCATCTACCGATAATGCTGAAGATATTGTTGTTGAACCAAGAATAGAAGAAGCTACAAATGATATTGATAATGATGTCGATACTATTGTCGAAAGATTAGAGAATATTCTTCCACCTGTTGATGTAGTTATTGAAGAAGAATGGGAAAAGGAATCTAAGCCATTTGTAGTAGAGGAAAGAAAAGAAGAACCCACTATTGATATTGATAATGATATTGATAGTATTGTTGAAAGAATTGAGAAGATTCTACCTCCGATTACTGAAGTTATCGATGAGGAATGGAATAAGGTTTCTGCACCTATTGTTGTTGAAGAACGTGTTGAAGAACCTACAAACGATATTGGTAATGGTTTGGATGATATTGTTGAAAGATTCAAGAAGATATTACCTCCTATTGAGACTGTTATCGATGAAAAGTGGGAAAAGGAATCTAAGTCATTTGTAGTAGAAGAAAGAAAAGAAGAACCTACTATTGATATTGGCAATGATATCGAAAGTATCGTTGGTAGATTAAAGGATATTATTCCACCAACTGAGCCAATTGCTGAAGAACCTAAGTTCTCTGAAGATATGTTGGGTGTTCTTGATGCGTTAAGTATGGATGAAGGAATCCTGGAAGCTGAAAAAGATGAGAATCTTGATGAAGGGTTCACTTGTGATGAT
>CAKUTY010000026.1 GCA_934692455.1 uncultured Erysipelotrichaceae bacterium | reverse complement strand
TGTTAATAACATGCGATTTTGATACCACTATCACATTTTAAAATGATACCAGTTGAAATATGACCTTCTTATAATGAATTTAAGGAGGTTTTTTGTATGTATGGATACAAAGATAAGTAAAGAAAATGTATTGAAACTATTAAAGCGGAAAAGAGATGGAACACTTAACTCTAGCTTTAAACATTTAGAAATGGAAACTGGTTATAGTAAAGGACATCTAAAGAAACTGTATAAGCAATTAGCTACTGAAGATATTGAAACCTTATCTAAACATAAAAATACAGGCCACACCTCTCACAATGCTGCCTGTAATAATGAGATAAGCTACATAGTCAAATTTAAAGAGCTATATCCTAAGATTAGTGTAGCACAGTTCAAAGATGTGTATGAGGAAGATATAGTATTAAACAAAGAATACGAAGATGATGTAATTAAGTATCATTTACAAGTTAGAAGCTATGGTTTTTATCTTGATCTTTTTCATAAGATGAAATGGGTATCTCCTATTAAACATAAAGTTAAAAAGAATACTAATGAACACCTTCATCTATTAAGGAAACCAAGCGATAGAAAAGGACATTTGATACAAATAGATGGAACACCATATGATTGGTTTGGAAATTGTGAAATGTGGACTCTTCATCTAGCGGTAGATGATGCGACAACTGATATGTTAGCTGGCTGGTTTACTAGACATGAATGTTTATTTGGCTATTGTAAGATGTTTGAATTAATACTTAAGAAACATGGAATCCCTTCATATGTGTATTCAGATAGACACACAATACTTAAAAGCGCTGCTGAGGATGGTGATACTATATTTAGAAAAATCATGAGATCTATTGGTATAGAACAAATATACGCTATGTCTGCTGAGGCCAAAGGTCGCATAGAAAGAGCTAACGGAACAGTTCAAAGAAGATTACCAATAGATATAAAACGTTTTGGTATTAAAAACTATGATGAACTTAACGTTTGGTTTAATGACTTCTATATTCCTTACATCAATAAGAAATTCGCTTACACACCTATAGATCCTAATAGTGAATTTGAAGAAATATATGATGAAAACTTTAACTACAATCGCTTATTCTCCGTGAAATTCACAAGAGTTATAGGAAACAATTCTATGTTTCATTTTGAAAACAATGTATATAGCCTTATAAATAAAAAAACAGGAGAATTAATGTACATTAGAAAAGGAGTAAAGATAGATGTGGTGCTAGAGATTCTTACAAAAAGAATATACGCTATATATCACTTAAAAGAATATGAATGTGTAAATCTAGGACCTAGCTCTAAATATAGAAGACAAGAAGCTGGTTCTGTTAAAGAACTTGATGAAATACTTGATGATTTAAATAAGAAGAAACAATAAAAAAATAAGGCTTAGGGACAGTACATGCCTAGGCCTTATAAAGTGGTATCATTTTAACTTGTGTTCTACACTGTGCAATTTTGCCTTATTAACCAAATCTGACCTAGATAGTTTATCTTTAATGCGCATTAGCCTATTATCAATGCGCTTCTCTTTAATATTCAAATAATCTGAAATCTCCTTATAAGAATAGTTCTTAATGCGCATATCCACAATCATCCTATCTTCATAATTCAATTGAGTCATCAACTTATTAAGAACTTCCATCTTATCTTTAATAGACTCTTGTTCTTTTTGAATACCATAAATAAGGCCACTATCCTTAACCACAGAATTATCCAAAGACACACACTCCACACAATACAAATGAGTACACTTGCGATAATAAGCATGAACCCTTCTTTTAATACATGTATACGCAAAAGTGGAAAACTTTGTATTCATATCTTCCTTATAACACTTACACGCATCATATAAGCCAATAATAGCCTCTTGTTTTAGATCATCCTTATTTAACTTAAAATCACCAATTTCATTAACACAATTAAGCACAATTGACTCAATCATCTTGATATGACCATTAAGCACTTCATTAAAAGCTGCATCATCACAATTTTCTCTTACCCTATTTACCAATACTAATTCATCCATGTTTCCATTATCGCTTTTTAACAATGGAATTCCTTACCATAAACCTCCCATATTTTTCCCACCACTTATCAACAATTGTGGAAAACCAAAAGAAAAGCCCACATATGTGAGCTTAAATAAACAATATGTTACATACAATAATAGAAACAGCAATACCAAGCAGACAACCCATCACAACCTGTAGATGTGTATGCCCAACGAATTCCTTCAAAGATTCATCATCAAACTTAATATTATTCAAACCCTCAATGAATTGTGAAATATCCTTGATAATCTTGCTCTGTTTACCAGTTTCAAGTCTTACACCAGATGCATCATGCATGACAATTATCGCAATTATAAGCGCCAACGCAAAGACGGAAGAATTAAAACCTTCAATAATTCCAATCGCAGTAGCACAAGAAGAAACAACCGCTGAATGGCAACTAGGCATGCCACCATCCCCAAACAAACGCTTGAAATCTAATTTCTTATACACACAAGCATGAGTAATTACCTTCAAACCTTGTGCGGTAAACCAAGAAATAGCCGCCACAATCACTATCTTATTAGAAATAAATTGATCAAACATAGTCATATTCCCTGATGACTTCACCATCAAGATTCTTCCAAATAAACTTATTATCCTCAATAATCATATAACCATGCCATGTATCTTCTTTTGGAAGTGAGACAGAACCGGGATTAATATAAACATAATCCTCATGCACATCCAACTTAGGAATATGAGTATGGCCACACAACAAGACATACTTCTTATTCATTAATGGTGGATTCTCATTATTCTCATGATGACCATGACACATATAAATAGTTAAATTTTCATTCTCTAAGATTACATGATCTGTAAGCACCGGAAACTCAAGAACCATCTGATCAACCTCAGCCTCACAGTTCCCCCTAACACAGACAATATCTCTCTTTAAGGGATTTAAAAGCCTAATAACACCCTTTGGACTATATCCTAAAGGCAAATCATTACGAGGACCATGATAAAGAATATCACCCAATAGTAATAACTTAGTAGCTCCTTCTTTCTTATAAGCCTTAACTAGCTTCTCTGCGAAAAATTCACTACCATGAATATCAGAGCCAACCATCCACTTCATTAGTTCATTAGATCCTTTACATCACTTAATTTATTAGACAATTCAGTTTCAATCTTTCTAAGTTCAACTTGGGCAGCAGCTCGTTTTTCTCTACCCTCAACCTGAATCTTTTGAACTTCCTCAAGAGTCTCGATAAGCTTCTTATTAGTCTCAGTAAGAGTCTCGATATCCACGATGCCTCTTTCAGATTCCTTAGCAGTCTCAACAGTAGCCATCTTAAGATTCTCAGCATTCTCCTTAAGCATTCTATTAGTCATCTCAGTAACTTCATTTTGAGCCTTAGCAGCCTCCTTAGAATGAGAAATACCAAGCGCAATTAACATTTGAGACTTCCACAAAGGAATAGTATTAACCAAAGTTGATTGGATCTTCTCAACCATCAAAGTATCATTATTTTGAACCAAACGAATCTGAGGACCAGTTTGAATCGCCACAACCCTAGTTAACTCTAAATCATGCAACTTCTTCTCAAAACGATTAACCGCATTAGACAAATCGTTAGCCTTTTGAGCATCCTCAGGATCACCTGTCTTTTGAGCTTTCTCAATAGCGTCTTTTAATTCATGCTTCTTAATATCATCAAGTCTTTGATAACCAGCCAAAATATACATAGTCAATTCTTTTTGATTAGTTAAGTTCTTTTCATAAAGTTGATCTAATAAAGAAATGTCCTTTAATAAAGTAACTTGATGATCCTCTAAAATCTTAACAATCTTATCAACATTTGCTGAAGCACTATCATACTTAATCTTCATATTAGTAACCGCATCAGCAGGCTTTTTGAACAGCTTACCAAAGAAACTATCATCCTTTTCATTGGCATTAAAACCCTTAAGTTCCTTAACCAAATCTTCTAAAGTATCACCAATAGAATCCAAATCCTTAGTACGTACATTCTTTAAAGTTTGCTCAGAGAAATCAGCTACCTTAGTTTGAGCACTTGCACCATATTGTAATACTGCATTAGCTTGAGTAATATCGATTTGCTTAGAAAAATCAGCAACCTGCTTCTTTTCCTCCTCAGTCAAACCATCATCATTAACTCTAGCTGCTAATACCTCTTCCTCGCTTACTTTAACCGGTTCTTTAACAGTCTCTTCAACCTGCTCTTGTTCTTCTTCATTAACTTCATTATTCAAAGTTAATACAATCTTGTCTTCTTGTTTCTCGCTCATAATTCTTAATCCTTTTCTAAACAATCCATTATTTCTAAGATTCTATTTAAATCATCAACATCATTATAATGAAGGACGATTTTCTTACCATCTAACTCAACACCTGTTTGAAACTTATTCTCAAGATTCTTACGAACACTCTCCATATAAGGATCAACCACTACTTCCTTCTTTTTCTTAACAGTTGGTTTATCTTTAGCCAATTTTTCAACATCTCTTACAGTAAGATCCTCTTTAATAACTCTATCAGCTATCTCATTAATCTTATCTTCATCTTCAAAAGCCAATAAAGCCTTCGCATGTCCTAAAGACAACTTGCCATCATTAACATAAGCTCTCACCCTTGTTGGTAACTTCAAAATTCTTAAACTATTTGTAATATAAGCACGAGACTTACCAACTTTCTTAGACAATTCATCCTGAGTATAATTTAATCTTTTAATGATATTGTCATAGGCCTCAGCCTCTTCAATTGGAGTTAAATTCTCTCTTTGAACATTCTCAAGTAAAGAAACCTCCATCATATTCGCATCATCAAAATCCACAACCATAGCTGGAATTTCCTTTAAACCAGCCATCTTAGAAGCCTTCAAACGACGCTCACCGGCAATTAACTCATAACCCTTCAATGACTTACGAACAAGAATGGGAGTAAAGACACCCTTTTCCTTAATAGAAGCACTTAAATCCTTTAAAGCTTCCTCATCAAAAAGCTTACGAGGCTGATAAGGATTAGGTCTAATCTCACTAACACTGATTAAAAGCTTATCACCCTTAACATCACTTGCACCCTTGGAAATCTCATCTAAAACAGAATCGATATTATCACCAAATATTTCTCCTAAACCCTTACCTAATTTCTTAGCCATTTTATCTTACCTCATTACTATCAATAACTTCTTTAGTCAACGCAACATAAGCTCTAGCGCCCTCACAAGCCATATCATAATCATAAATTGACTTGCCCATACTTGGAGCCTCTGATAATTTAATATTTCTTGGAATATATGTACGATAAGCTTTTTCCTTAAAATGCTTTCTAACCTCACTACTTACTTCGCTACTCAAATTAGTACGCGCATCATACATTGTTAGTAGCACACCCTCAATCTTTAAACTAGGATTAAATAGCTTTTGTACAAGTCTAATAGTTTGTAGAAGCTGGGTAACACCCTCCAAAGCATAATATTCACACTGTACTGGAATAATAACTGAATCAGCAGCAGTAAGTGCATTAGTATTAAGTAAACCCAAAGAAGGCGGACAATCGATGATGATATAGTCATATACATCCTTAACACCCTCTAGTGTATTCTTTAAGATTTGTTCACGGTTTTCCTCAATCTTCGCAATCTCTAAATCCGCGCCAGCCAAAGAAATATTAGCAGGCAAGATATCAAGAGGCGGTTTCTTTAAAGACTTAATACAATCCTTAACATCGCTGCCACCCAACAAAGCATCATAAACTGTTAAATCCTCAATCGCCACATCATGACCCACACCCTGAGTAGCATTACCCTGTGGATCAAAGTCAATCATTAAAACCTTCTTAGACAAATAAGCAAGTCCTGCCGCTAAATTTATAGAAGTAGTCGTTTTACCAACGCCACCTTTTTGATTCGCAATCGCAATTATTTTCGCCATAATATCTCCCCTACTTTTTAAACCTGATGACAATCTTAACATTATCACCATATTCAGTCATCTGATAATCAGCATCAATACCTGATTTCTTAACCATCTCATAAGCCTTATTAATAGTATTAATACCGATTTGAACATTACCAGAAATACCAAGCGAATGCTTATTTGTTTCAAGTAATTCCTTTATATACTCTTCACTTTTCGCTACATTATATTCTCTTGTCACAATCGTATTAAAAACTTCCTCAAGACGCTCGCTTGGAACCTTCAATAAGGCTCTTGCATGACGCTCAGAGATTTGGCCATGACTAACAGCTTCCTTAACATAATCAGGCAACTTCAATAAACGTAACTTATTGGCAACAGTTGATTGTTTATAACCAAGACGCTCAGCCAATTCATTTTGAGTGATATCCTCATCTCTCATAATACGTGCCATCGCCATAGCTTGTTCAACTGCATTCAAACTCTCTCTTTGAATATTCTCAATCAAAGACAAAGTAGCGCTCTTCTCATCAGACATATCATAAATAATAGCCCTAATCTTTGTATCACCATTATATTGACAAGCTCTAAATCTACGCTCACCCGCAATTAATTCATACTGGCCATTATCCATTTCTCTAACACTAATAGGTTGCAATAAACCATTTTCCTTAATACTCAAGGCCAATGATTTAACTGTATCATCATAAAAAGCAAGTCTAGGCTGGCTTTTATTTGGAACTATCTTACTAATATCAATTTCTACTACTTCACTCATAAAGGTCTCTGCTTAATTATACTATATTTTCTAGGCAATTTTTTAGGTGTAGCTCCCACCTTCTTTAAATAACCAATCACTCTTAAAGAACCATCATTTAAGGTATGTTCAATAATACACTCACACTTAAAATTCATCTGCTTAATCGCATTATTAGCACCATCAATCTCACTTTGGCCACTTGAACCCCTTAGGGCAATAAAATAACCGTTCTTTTTAACCATAGCGCCACACACCTCAATCAGCGCATTCAAATTAGTCACAGCCCTAGCTGTTACATAATCATATTCCTCTCGATGTATCAAAGAATAATCCTCGCCTCTTGTATTGACAACCTCAATACCCTCAAGCCCTAATTTATTAATAAGTTCATTCAAGAACACACATCTTTTCATCAATGGTTCAATCAAAATAACCCTCAAACCTGGATAAGCAATCTTTAAAACCACACCAGGGAAACCAGCACCAGTACCAACATCAACAAGAGTACCTTCCATCTTTACATCAAAACTTAATAATAAAGAATCATAGAAGTGCTTATCTAAAACTTCCTCAAACTCACAAATGGCTGTTAAATTAATTTTCTCATTATATTCTTTTAAAAAAGCTGCATAAGTACAAAACTGTTCCATCTGCCTATCGCTTAACTCTAATCCTTTTTCAGCCAATATTTTTAAAAATTCATCCTTTGTCATACTACACCTATTATACAAGCCTTTTCTCATATCCACCGGACACATCTTCGACATTTGAAACAATTATAAACGCATCCTTATCAATCATTCTTATTTTCTTTTTCAATAAAGGCACCTCATACTTAGAAACAACAGACACCAAAACCTCTGTTTCTTTATTTGTATAAGCACCCTTACCAGTCCAAGTTGTAACACCTCTTCTATTATCTTCCATAATCATCTTCTTAACATTCTCATTCTTGGTAAAGATCATTAAAGCTACATCAATATTCTCAAGATGCCCCTTATCTACCATCAAAGAATAAACAAAGGCTTGGATAATAGAGTATACCGCAACCTCAAAATTAAATAAACATGCACACAAGGTATACAAAGCACAATTAAAATATAAACAATACTTCCCAACACTAATCATTGGATTCTTTAGTGTCAACAACATACCGATGATATCGTTACCACCACCACTGGCCTTACATACAAGTATTCTAGCTACCGCAAAACCACAAATAGTACCACCTACGATAATACTCACTAATTTATCGCTAATTGGAGAACTTTCAAACATCACCGAAAAAGCCAATGTTTGAACAGCTACTGATACGATGGTCTTATAGACAAACTCTTTATTTAGTTTCTTTAAAGCAATCAACAACAAAGGAATATTAATTAATAAATTCGTAATACCTGTTAAATCAATATTTGATTCAATACCCGTCATATTAACAAACAAGGTACGAATAACCTGTGCTAGACCAATTATGCCCCCTCCATATAGGTTAAAGGGAACGATAAAAAGGTTACAACTTAGCGCAAATATAGCTGACCAAATAATAATCGAAAAATAATCTTTTAAAGTGTTTTTCACCTCGTTATTCTATCATTTATATAGCCTCAAAAAAATGTAAACGCTTACTTGTTAAAAAGTTAACATTTAATATTGACATTAAAAGTCATTTTTGTGAAAATTGTCTCAAGCGAGGTAAAGAAATGGAAAACAACGTTCAACAAGAAATTAATTCATTGGTTGAAAAAGCCAAAAAAGCACTAGTTGACTTCGAAGCTTTAGACCAAGAAAAAATCGACTATATCGTTGCGAAAGCAAGTGTTGCTGCATTAGACCAACACGGTAATCTAGCAAAATTAGCGATTGAAGAAACAGGAAGAGGTGTCTTTGAAGACAAGGCTACAAAGAACCTATTTGCATGTGAATATATCGTAAACAATATGCGTCACCAAAAGACTGTTGGTGTAATCAAAGAAGATGAAGTAGAAGGTATGTCATATATCGCAAGCCCTGTGGGTGTTGTATGTGGTGTTACACCAGTTACAAACCCAACAAGTACTGCAATCTTCAAGTCATTAATCTGTTTAAAGACAAGAAACCCTATCGTATTTGGTTTCCACCCAAATGCTCAAAAGTGTTCAGTTGCTGCTGCTAAGGTAGTATACGAAGCTGCAGTAAAGGCTGGTGCTCCAGAAAACTGTATCCAATGGATTGAACACCCAAGCATGGAAGCAACAGGTGCTCTTATGAACCACCCAGATGTAGCTACAATCCTAGCAACAGGTGGTAACGCAATGGTTAGAGCTGCTTACTCTTGTGGTAAACCAGCATTAGGTGTTGGTGCCGGTAACGTTCCAGCATACATTGAAACAACAGCTAACTTAAGACAAGCAATCAACGACGTTGTAATGTCAAAGACATTTGATAACGGTATGATTTGTGCTTCTGAACAAGCTGTAATCGTTGATAAAGAAATTTATGATGACGCTAAGGAAATGTTCAAGAACTATCGTGTTCACTTCTGTAGCGCAAAAGAAAAAGAATTATTAGAATTATCTTTATTTGGTGTTAAGGGCTACTCAAAAGAAGTTAATAACGCTAAATTAGATCCATGGGTAGTAGGTAAGTCTGCTGCATCAATCGCAAAAAGAGCTGGATTTGAAGTTCCAGAAGACACTTCAATCTTAATTTGTGAATGTAAAGAAGTAGGACCAAACGAACCTCTAACTCGTGAAAAGTTATCACCAGTATTGGCTATGTTAAAGGCCGAATCAATCGAGGACGGTTTCGATAAGGCTGAAGCTATGGTTGAATTCAATGGTCTTGGTCATACAGCTGTAATTCATACAATGAATGATGACTTAGCTGTTAAGTATGGCGAAAGACTAGAAGCATGCAGAATTTGTGTAAACTCTCCATCTTCACTTGGTGGTATTGGTAACATCTATAATAGTATGATTCCATCTCTTACTCTAGGTTGTGGTTCTTATGGACATAACTCAGTAAGTGGTAACGTAAGTTCAATCAATCTATTAAATATCAAGAAAGTCGCAAGGAGAAGAAATAATATGCAATGGTTCAAGGTACCTTCAAAGATTTACTTTGAAAGAAATTCTATTGAATATCTAAAAGACATGCGTGATGTTGATAGAGTATTCATCGTTACAGATAGATCAATGGTTGACTTAGGCTATCTATCAAAGATTACTCAACAATTAGAAAAGAGAAGAAACAACGTTCAAATTCAATTATTCTGTGACGTTGAACCAGATCCATCTATCCAAACAGTTAAGAAGGGTCTATCTTTAATGGATGCATTCAGACCAGACACAATCATCGCTCTAGGTGGTGGTAGCTGTATGGATGCTGCAAAGGGTATGTGGTTATTCTATGAACAACCAGATGTAGACTTCAATGACCTTAAACAAAAATTCATGGATATCAGAAAGCGTGCCTTCAAGTATCCTGAACTTGGCAGAAAGTCTAAGTTAGTATGTATCCCAACAACATCAGGTACTGGTTCAGAAGTAACACCATTCGCTGTTATCACTGATAAGGTTGAACACAAGAAGTATCCATTAACTGACTACTCTTTAACACCTACAGTTGCGATCGTTGACCCATCACTAACAATGTCACTTCCTGCTAAGGTTACTGCTGATACAGGTATGGACGTATTAACACATGCTACTGAAGCATATGTAAGTACATTAGCTAACGACTTCACTGATGGTTTATGTTTACAAGCTATTAAGATTGTATTCGAATACTTGCCAAGAGCTTATAGAAATGGTAAGCAAGATCCTGAAGCTAGAGAAAAGATGCACAACGCAAGCTGTCTTGCAGGTATGGCATTCGCTAATGCCTTCCTAGGTCTAAACCACTCTATCGCTCATAAGATTGGTGGTGAATACCATGTACCTCACGGAAGAGCTAACGCAATCCTACTTCCATATGTAATCAGATACAATGGTACTCGTCCTACTAAGCCTGGTGTATGGCCTAAGTACAACTACTACAAGGCTGATGAAAAGTATGCAGAACTTGCAAGAGCAATCGGCTTAAAGTTTGATACTGTTGAAGAAGGTGTTATCGCTTATGCTGATGCATGTTACAAGCTAGCAGTTGAACTTGGTATCGATATGTCATTCAAGGCTCAAACTGATTGTGGTGAAGAAGTATGGAACGAAAACATGGAAAAGATCTCATACTTAGCATATGAAGACCAATGTTCTCCAGCTAACCCAAGAGTTCCTATGATTAAGGATATCCAAACTATCTTAGCTGAATCATACAAGGGTTCTTATAAGACTCAAGATGATCTAAAGAAGGCTGAAGCTGAAGCTAAGAAAGCTCCTAAAGCTTCTAAGAAATAGTTAATCTAAAGGCTGTTCATTCATTATGAGCAGTCTTTTTTACTTTTCGCTGTTTGTGGGGAAGATTCTTATTTGAAATACGCGTTATACTTTCTTTAGAGGTTGTAATAATGGATCAAATAAAGATAGGAAAGTTTATCGCTACTCTACGAAAAGAAAAGGATTTAACGCAAGAACAACTTGGAGAAAAGCTTGGTGTAACAAACAAAACCATTTCTCGTTGGGAGAACGGCAATTATATGCCAGATATTGAAATGTTGTCATTACTTTCAAAGGAATTCGATGTAAGTATCAATGAACTTATAAGCGGTGAACGACTTTTGATAGAAGACTTCAAGAAAGTTGCCGACGACAATCTTGTTATGGCACTAAACAACAGTGCCTTTACTCTAAAAGAAAAGATAGCATTCTTCAAGAAAAAGTGGTTACGTGAACATATTGCAACTATCGCCATATGCATTGTAGCGTGGTTAAGTATTATGATATGGGCAGCGCAGAAATTAAAAGATAGCAACTATTTTGTACTTTTGGGTGCAATAGGTAGTGTCCTTGCTGTGCTTTTCTATGTAGCTTTGTATAATCGTATGATGGTATATGTTGAGAATCATGCATATCGTGCAACAACTGATAATAAAAAGAATAATATTTAAAAAACAGGTGTCACTCAACAGAAGTTTTGGTGCGTAATTGCTGTTCTTCTATTACATTATTCTTAAAAATGAAGTATAATTTGTCATTCCATATATTAGAATTTTGATTATACTTCATCCCTTTCTATTCCAATCTTACTTTTGTACACCAGATTTCTTTTTTCGAACCACCACGCTATACACCCGACTATTCCACTTCATATAATAAGTCAGTCTGGCAACAATCAGTAACCTCTCCACCACATGTGCCTTCGGCGAAACATACAAATACATTTTCGCAACATTTTTTAAGCCTTCCGGTATAGTCAGTGCCGCAAAATCTGTATTCCACTCCGCTATGCCTTTACGAATGATCTCTGAAAATCGATAAGCCTCTGCTCTCTCTATGCCACAGTTCATCAGCTGCTCAAAAAAATCATCCCGGGTATAACACGGATATTCCTGAAAATCTAGACTTTCTAAAACTTTTCCCAACTCCCAGATCCATTCGTCTTCGGACTCGTCTAAACAGCTATAGCTATTATACGCTGCCGCATAACAATTAGCCATAGCCCTATAATTTTGCGGTACTTCCTGGGTAAACAGATCATTCTCGTTCGTAAATAATTCTCTTGAATTCATAAAATCATAGCATGTCATACCCCTAAGCTCAGGAATTCCCACTTCACATGCATATAAACCACTTCTTCTCTGCAATTCCATCAGATGTTCTATCCAAAGAAGCGGTGACAACTCCACTACCTTTACACCACTCTCTTCTAAAAGACATCTTACTCCACTCAGACACGGTTCTCCGTCTTCAAGATAAGTTACAAATTCCGGATAATCTTTCATCGTCCTAGCTTTAGGTAAAATTGCGAATCCATACGGTTTCACTTCCGCCTCTCTATTTCTTCTACATATTACTCTATAATTCGCGTCACGAATATTTTCATGTCCATGAGTCACTACTTCGCTGTCTGGGTAGAGACTTTCCGCCTCTCTATTTCTTCTACATATTACTCTATAATTCCCGTCACGAATATCTTCATGTCCATAAGTCACTACTTCGCTGTCCGGGTAGAGCCTTTCCAACGCTCTTTTTGCAAATGGCAAAAATTCACTACTAATTTCATATTCAAAGTAAATATCTTTTTTCCCCGCTGTTCCCCATACAGCTTCTATACATATTCCAAAACCATCGCCTGTAACCTTTTCTCCACAAACTGGGCACTCTATTTCAGGTAAATCTATTCCGAATAACCCCGTATTCACGATTTCCATATGACCGCATTTTCTACAATAATAATGTGCCGGCATTGGGTTCGGACGGCTGTTGTCCAAAAGGTAAAGCAAAAATGAGCCTCCTATGGTTCCTCTCAGCATTATATAT
>CAKUTY010000025.1 GCA_934692455.1 uncultured Erysipelotrichaceae bacterium | reverse complement strand
ATAGATTGGCGCTATTACTTATCTAATTGATAGCGAATGTGCTATCATTAAGTTATGAAAACATGGAATGAATATAAAGATTATGTAAAGGACATAAATCGAGATGCTTCTAATGATATAGAAGAAGCTGAGCAATTAGCTTATATTATTTCCGCTATTATTGATAGAAGAAAGAAACTTGGATTATCCCAAAGAGATCTTGCGAAGATGTGTAATGTTCCTCAATCTTCGATTGGTAGAATTGAGTCTTGTAAGACAACACCTAATATAAGCACTCTTATAAATATTTTTAAGCATTTAGGTTTATCGTTTACGATTACAGAAATAAATTAGTTATTATTGAAAGTCAGAGAGATCTGGCTTTTAGTTTTAGCACTTGTTTGGAAAAAACTTAACAAATTAAACTAGCATAGTTAAAAGTGTTTAGGCTCAAGATTATTGAATCAATATTGGAAATTATTCTGTTTTTGTGTTCTAAACTATTGTGAATTGAGCTCTGATTACTACTTCATTGGTGATAATAATTGATAATAATTTGAACGAAGTCTAATGGTTTGGTAGATTTATTAATCGATAATCGTCTCCACTTAATATTAGGATTCCCAATCCGAATATTCGGGGTTGCATCTTTAACCAATAGAGTGGATAAATTATTGTGCCGTTCTACAGATAGTACTTTTGTTGGTAATTGTATATATATTATTAAACACTTTTGATATATTGCTTGAACAATTAAGAACCTATGGTTATTTTAGAGTAAGCGATAGTTGGAGTAATAATAGAGGTGGAATTTGGAGAGTAGGAATTATCGCGTTTATAAGGCTTGTGTTGAATCATCCTTATGTTTGGCTGTTTGGAGCAGGCCCAGATTAGTATGCTAATATGATTTTTACTTATAAGTATGAAGAGGTGGTTGAGACAAGAAGTACCGTGTTTGTTTCTTGTGCTCATAATGAGTTTTTAAATACTTTATGTAATTATGGAATATTAGGCTTTGTTAGTTTTTATATGTTCTGGTATTTTGTGATTTTTGATAAAAAAAAGAAAATACTTTATTTAATAGAATGTGTATATGTGCGATTATTTGTTACTTAGTGAATAGTTTTGTGTCTATTCAGCGAATAGTTGGGGCACCATACTTGTTTATTATTGCGGGTATGTTACAGTCACGAAAGTCTGAATTTTAGGTGAAATAGGGTGCTTTATTTTAGCGATATTATATAATTATGTCCTATATGGAAGGCTTGAGGAAAAGAGTTCTTATTGGAGTGTCAGGAGGGCCAGATTCAATGGCTCTTTTGGATATGATGAAGGATAAAAATGAAGTATATGTAGCTCATGTTAATTATCATCATAGAGATAGTGCTTTACGTGATGAATTGATAGTAGAGGATTATTGTAGAAAATATGATATTCCTTATTTTAAGAAGGATTATGTAGAAGCAGATGGTGGTAATTTTCAAGAGAATGCTCGAATTTTTAGATATGAATTCTATAAAGAAATTATTGATAAGTATGATCTTGAATGTGTAATGTTGGCTCATCATAAGGATGATTTGATTGAGACTTATCTTATGCAGAAGAAGCGTAATAGTCATGTTTATTATTATGGTTTGAAAAGAAGTGTTAAGAACTTTGGAATTAAGATTGTTAGGCCTTTGTTGAAGTATACCAAAGATGATTTAAAGAACTATTGTGATAGTAATGGAATAGTATATGGTATTGATGAATCTAACTTGAGTGATGATTATCAGCGAAATAGAATAAGGCATGATGTGATTGAGAAGATGTCTTTAGAGGAAAAGAATTTAGTTGTTAGAGAAATCAATTCGATAAATAAAGAGAATAGGATATTGAATAAGGAATGTATAGCTTTTATAAATAAGAGAAGTAGAATTCCTGTTGATGAATTTCTATTGTTTGAAGATAAGATTAGATTATTAAGAATATTCTTGGGCATTTCTATTTCTAGAAAACAGGCTGATGAATTGATAAGACAAATAAGTACTACTAAATCTTTTGAAGTTCTTATTGAAGATAAGTATTTGTGTTTAGAATATGGTTATGTAGAGATTTATAAAAAGGAAGAGGATTATTCTTATGAACTTTTAGATATAAAGTATTTTAAGACTAAGTATTTTAAGTTATGTAAGAGTGGTAAGACAATTGAGAGTTTTAATGTAAGTGAGGATGATTTTCCTTTAACTATTAGAAATTATAAAGAGGGCGATAGCATCAAGTTACGATATGGTACTAAGAAGTTAAATCGTTTCTTTATTGATAGTAAGATATCTTATAGGGAAAGAAAGATGTGGCCTGTGGTTGTAAATAGTGGTGGAACTGCTATTTTTGTGCCAAATATAGGTTGTGATATCAATCATTACTCTAAAAATGCTAACATGTATATGTTAAAATTATAAAGTTAACCGAGGTGAAAAAATATGCATAACGACGTAAAAAAGATTTTAGTTTCTAGTGAAGAAATTACAAAGAGAGAAAAGGAGCTTGCTGATGAAATTAGCAAGTATTATAAAGAAAAGAATAGTGTTCCTGTTATTGTAGGATTATTAAAGGGATCAGTTCCATTTATGATGGGACTTGTTATGAAACTTGATATCGATTGTGAAATTGATTTCATGGATGTTTCTAGTTATTCTGGTACTAATTCTATTGAAGTTAGAGTTATTAAGGATATTGAAGGTTCAGTTACTGATAGAGATGTTTTAATCGTTGAAGATATCGTTGATACTGGTAAGACTTTAGAGAAGGTAACAGAGATGTTTAGGAATAAGGGCGCAAAGGAAATCAAGATTGTCACTTTGTTGGATAAGCCTGCTAGAAGAGAGAAGGCTATTGAGGCTGACTATATTGGCTTTGTAGTTCCTGATGAGTTTGTGATTGGTTATGGTTTGGACTATAACCAAAAGTATCGTAATTTACCTTATATTGGTGTAATTAAAGAAGAAGCTATTTAATAAATGGAGGTATGGTGTGATTAAACCAAATAACAAAAATAATAAACCAAATCCTAGTACTTTTATTCCTTATTTGATTGCGATTGTGTTCTTGGTGGCTTTGTTTTTTACAAATCCAATGTCTTCAAGTACAGTTACAAGAATTGATTATTCACAATTAAATAAAGTATTAGAGACTAAGACTGTAAGTAAGGCTACTTTATTAGTTGATGATAATATCATCAATGTTAGTGGTACTTATACTGTTGATGGTAAGGAAGTAAGTTTTACAAGTGATGTTCCAAAGACTGAAACAACTACTGATGAGCTTATTTCTAAGTTAAAGGATTCAAATGCAAGTGTTAAGGTTGAGGATGCTAATGAAACTAGCATTATCTTATCTTTACTTGGTTCTATTTTGCCTATTGTATTGTTTGCAGGACTTGGCATGTTAATGATTTCTAAGATGGGTGCTGCTTCTGGTAACAATAAGGCGTTTGAATTTTCTAAGTCTAGAGCTAGAAAAGAAGATAACATCAAGGTTAAGTTTAAGGATGTTGCAGGATGCGATGAAGAAAAAGAAGAGATGGCTGAGATTATCGAGTATTTAAAGACTCCTAAGAAGTTTGCGGCTATGGGTGCTCGTATTCCTAAGGGTATTCTTCTTGTTGGTCCTCCAGGTACTGGTAAGACTTTGTTGGCTAAGGCTGTTGCAGGTGAGGCTAATGTTCCTTTCTATTCTATTAGTGGTTCTGACTTCGTTGAAATGTTTGTCGGTGTTGGTGCTAGTAGAGTTAGAGATATGTTTAAGCAAGCTAAGGCTACAGCTCCTTGTATGATTTTTATTGATGAAATTGATGCGGTAGGTAGACAACGTGGTGCCGGTATGGGTGGCGGCCATGATGAAAGAGAACAAACTCTAAATCAAATGTTGGTTGAGATGGATGGTATGTCTGACAACAATGGTGTTGTTGTTATTGCGGCTACAAATAGACCTGACGTACTAGATCCAGCTTTATTAAGACCTGGTCGTTTCGATAGACAAATTACTGTTTCTTTACCTGATTTAAAGGGTAGAGAGGCTATTTTAAAGGTACATGCTCGTAATAAGAAGATTGCTGAGGATGTGGACTTGGAAGCACTCGCAAGACGTACTCCTGGTTTCTCTGGTGCTGATCTAGAAAATGTATTAAATGAAGCTGCTATTTTAACAGTAAGAGAAAATAAGAATTTAATTGAGACTCAAGAGGTTGATGAAGCAATCGATAGAGTTATGATGGGTCCTGCTAAGAAGAGTAGAACTTATGATGAACACACTAAGAAGTTAGTGGCATATCATGAGGCTGGTCATGCCATTGTTGGTTTGAACTTACCTGATGGTGCTATTGTTCAAAAGGTTACAATTATTCCTCGTGGTAGTGCTGGTGGTTATAACTTGATTACTCCAAGAAAAGAAAAGATTTTAAATTCTAAGAAGGAATTAGTTGATACAATTACTTCTTATATGGGTGGTAGAGCTGCTGAAGAAATCTTCTTCTCAGATATTACTACTGGTGCTTCAAATGATATCCAACAAGCAACTCGTATCGCAAAGGACATGGTTACAACATATGGTATGTCTGATTTAGGCCCTGTTCAGTATAACAGTGGCAATTCAACTGTTTTCCTTGGCAGAGACTACAATTCTCCTGCTAATGCAAGTAGCCAAGTAGCTTATGAGATTGATATTGAAGTAAGAAAGATAATTGATTCTTGTCATGAACATGCTAAGCAAATCATTAATGAACACAAAGATGATTTGATTAAGATTGCTGATGCACTTATTGCGAATGAAACAATTACTGCAGAAGAGATTAAGGATGTTCTTGATGGTAAATTGGTTGTTGTTGATAATCGTTTAGTTAAGAAGGAAGTTGGGCTCGAATCTGAGGGCTCAAATCCTGGGCTCGAATCTGAACCTAAAGTTGAGGCTTCGGACTCAAAACCTGGGCTTGAATCTGAAGTTAAGGAAGAACCTGTAGTTGTTGAAGGGAAAACTGGACTCGAATCTTCTGGACTCGAATCTAAGCCTAAAAAGACAACTAGAAGAAGAACAACAAAGAAGAAGACAGATGAATAGTATTGATAGTTTAATTCTTGGTATTAACAAGTTTATTGAGGATGATGTTCAATATAACTCATATGAATTTCTTGCTTGGTATTCTGATGTTGATGCTTTCCTTGAAAAAGAATATGGCAAGACGTCTTTGGCTTATAAAGAGTTTAAGGATATCAAGTTCGCTACTAACATGTATGAGGATGTTGACTGTACTATGGTTAACAAGAAAGCATGTAAGGATGGACTTGTAGAGGCTAAAAGACTTTTGGAAAAATTGAAATAGGAGCTATGCTCCTTTTTCTTTTGAAAAAATATATAATTTTTAACTAGGAAAATATAGTAATTTTTTATGATTTAATAGTTATTAGCACAAATTAGTTTTCTTATAGCACTATTTAAAACAACTATTGAATATGAAAAACACTGGATTAAAATAAAACTATGAAAGCGCTTTCCTAAGAGAGGAGTTAATTAACTTATGAACAATGTTTTACTAGCAAGAATTGATAATCGTTTAGTACACGGCCAAGTTGGAGCTGCCTGGACAAGATTTATTAACGCTAATCTAATAGTCGTTGCTGATAATGAAGTGGTCAAAGATAATACACAAATGGCAATGATGAAACTACTTGCTACTACCGTAGGTGTGGGAATCAGATTCTTTACTTTAGATGAAACTGTCAAAAAAATACCTTTGGCAGCACCAGAACAAAAAATATTTCTAATCACCAGAACACCAAAAGAGATGGCTTATTTAATCAATAATGGTTTAGAAATTAAGGAAGTTAATATTGGAAATATGCATTCAAGTCCTGATAAAAAACGTATTACTGGAAACATGTATGTTAGCGAAGAAGACGTTTCTAATATTAAAGATATTATATCTAAAGGTATTCGTGTCTTTTCACAAACTACGCCTAGTGCTCCACTAGAGGAAATCAAATTGTAAGAAAATTAGAAAGGAATAATTATGCTTCAAATTACATTAACCCAAGGTTTATTAATCGCTTTATGGGGATTTATTATGGGTTTAGATGATCTTCTTGAATTCGGACTAATCAATAGACCGCTTCCTGCTGCAGCTATGGTTGGATTAATATTAGGTGATCCTGCAACGGGATGTATAGTTGGTGCTTTAGCTGAATTGTCATTTACCGGTCTTGTTCCAATGGGTGGTGCTTCTGTTCCAAATGGAACTACTTCTGGTGTAATGTCTGCAGTGCTTGCAATTACTCAAAATTTATCACCAGCAGAGGCTTTTGCTTTATCTTTGCCTTTTGGATATTTAGTTCAGTATATCAATGTTTTGAAAAATACGGTTTTTTCATTCTTCAATGATATAAGTGATAGAATTGCTGAAACTGGAAACTATAAAAAGATGATTCGTTTCCATTTCTTAACAATTAGTGCAAATGGATTGATGTATGCAATTATCTTATTCATGTGCGCATATGCTGCTCAAAATCAAATTGGTGCAATTGTTGCTTTGTTCCCTGAAAAATTAATCCAAGGATTAAGAATTGGTGGAGGATTAATGCCAGCTATTGGATTTAGTATGATGCTATCAATTATCTTCAAACCAAAGTATTTACCTTATTTATTAATTGGTTTTGTATTAGCTTGCTTTATTGACTATGGAACAATTTTGCCAGTTGCAGTTATTGGTATGGCTATAGCTTTAATAAATTACTTTACTGTAAGCAAAGAATCTACTAACGGAGGTCAAAGTAATGGAATCTAATAAAAAGTTAATCACTAAAAAAGATTTAAACAAAATGGCGTGGCACTCTTTGTTGCTTCAAACAAATTACAATTATGAAAGAATGCAAGGTACAGGCTTTGGTGCTTCTTTAGCTCCAACGTTGGCTAAAATTTATGGTGATAAAAAGGAAGAATTAGGTGAAACACTTAAAGAACAAAGTACATTCATGAATACTTCTCCACCTTTGTCTCCATTCTTGATGGGCATAATCATTGCCTTAGAAGAGGACCATTCTCCAAAGGAATTGATTTACAATGTTAAGAATTCACTATTTGGTCCATTAGCGGGACTTGGGGATGCATATTTTTGGTGCACCGTGTTACCTTTAGCCGCTGGTGTTGGTGCCTCTATTGCTGCAAAAGGAAGCTTAGTAGGTCCAATTTTATTTGTGACAATTGCTTTAGTAGCTAATATGATTAAATGGCCATGTGCTCATTTAGGTTATAATTTGGGTTCAAGAGCTATCGAACTATTGCAAAGTAAAGTTGAGGCTTTGACATCTTCTGCTTCAATTTTGGGTACAACTGTACTTGGAGGTTTGATTGCTAGCTATGTATCTTTCTCATTCATGATTGATATCCCGCTTGGAGATGATGGATTATTTTCTCTTCAAGCTGATTTCTTTGACAATATTTTCCCTAATATTGTTCCTGCTTTGTTTACTTTATTAATTTATTTCTTATATAAGAAAAAGAAAATTAAACCAACTTTCTTAATTATTGGAATATTAGTATTTGGTGTTTTATGTTCTTACTTAGGTATTGCATAATAAATGGTAAATAAAATGATAGATACATTAGGAATAAAAAAAGAAATAATCGATGATTCTATATATGCCATAAAAGAAGTTGAACAACAACCTCAAAAGTGGTTGGAAACTTATGATATTATCGAAAATAACAAAGAAAAATTGAAAGATTTTTTAAACAATGAATATAATGTAATATTCACTGGTGCTGGTACAAGCGAATATATTGGTGCAACTGTTACTAGAGAATTAAATTTGAAAAATACGCACCATTTCGATACTATTGGAAGTCCGGACATTTGCACACATCCTTACTATTATTTTAGAAAAGAAAAGCCAACAATTTTAGTTTCATTTGGAAGAAGTGGAAATTCACCAGAATCTAAGGGTGCAATCGAACATGCTGACAATATATTTGAGAATGTAAAGCACCTAATAATCACATGCAATCCAAATGGATGGATGGCTAAGTATGCTGATAATAATAAAGACAAGGCTTTGTTGCTTGTTATGCCAGAAGGAACATGTGATAAGAGCTATGCAATGACGTCTAGTTTTACATGTATGGTTTTGGCTGCATACTTATCGTTTAATCTTGATAAGTTGGACGAATTAAAAAATGATTTGGTTAAAGTATCTAAATGTGGAACTTATATCTTGGATAATCATACAAAATTATTGAAATCATTTATAGAAGATTTTAACTTTGAAAAGTTTTCTCCTTTAGGCAGTGGAACTTTTAAAAGTTTGGCACAAGAATCGGTGATTAAAATATTAGAAGTATCAGCTGGAGTTCCTGGAACTTGGAGTGATTCTATCGTTGGGTATAGACATGGACCTTCTGTAATTACTCAAAACAAGCAAAAAGCATTGGTTGTTATGTTTTACGAAAACAATGAGTATTCTAATAAATACTATGATGATATGCTTGAAGAAATCCAAACTTTATACGCTGATCGTAATAATAGAGTAATTGTTATTTCTCCTGTAAAAACAGAAGCAATAAAGAAATATTCAGATTTATTTTTCCATATTGATACAGATGTAACTAACCCAGTATTGTTATCATTGCCGTATATTATTTATATACATTTAATTATGATATATAAATCATGGACATATGATCATGGAAGTGATTATCCGTTTGGAAGACAAGAACCATCTTATGGTATCTTAACTAAAATTTATTCAATTAAATAGTTCATAAGCTCGCATTAGCGAGCTTATGTTTTACAATATCCTTCTTTTAATATATTGTGTTGGAGAAAGATTATAGATTTTCTTAAACATTCTAGAAAAATAATTTGCACTAGAAAAGCCAGACATATTAGCCACTTCATCTATAGAGTATTTATTTTGTTTTAAAAGTATCTTTCCATACGAAAGTTTTGTTGAAATAATATAGTCTTTAGGTGATGTTTTTAGCTTTGATTTAAAGATTTTTTGAATTTTAGTCCTTGATACCCCAAATATGCAACACAAATAGTCGACAGTAACTTCATCGTTCATATGATCATTAATGTAGTCTATTATTGAATTCAATAACTTATCGTTATAATATTGTTCTTTATTTTTGGGATTTGATAAATTTGTATTGCAACTAATTATCATTAATTCCTTAATCTTTAATTTAATCAAATCATCAACAAATCTCATTTCGTTGGTGCAATTAATCAATGATGTGAAGATACTTGATGTATCATAATCGCAAGAAAAAACTTTGTTTTTTAAACTATCATAATTGCTAAGGTTTGTTTCAAATGTGATTGTTAAATATGAACAATTACTATTGGTTGATATATTTTGCCCGTGTTCTTGATTCGGAACGTAAAACATATATTGACCCTTATTTAAAATATATTCTTTACCATCTACATTAGAGTGTAATTCACCATCATCTATATAAGTAATTTCCCAACAAGCATGTTTTTCACTATTAAAATGGTAGCCAGCTGTTTTCATTGAATATGAACAAAAATAAAATCTTGTAATATCAAACGATTCCGAATGATTAACAAGTTCATTTCTATCTATGTTTTTAATAAATTCAAAATCTTCTACTTTATTATATAAGCGAATGTGAGATTGCTTGGATAATGTCGAGAACAGAAAATACTGTCCTTTTTTGATTCTTATTGTTTTAGAAAGAATAAATGAATCCATTTTTTTAATATCACAATATTTTCCAATGTTTAAAAAGACAATTCCATCAAGCTCACTTACAAATAAATCGTGATTAGCAAAGTAGATTTTTAAAATATCGTTTTCGGTTATTAAAAAATCATTAACACTTCTATTGTTTAATAGTTCAATGTTCTTAAAAGAACTCCCATATTTTAAAAATCTTGAATCGCTTGTTTTTATTTGCATTTTTAGTCCTTCAAAAGTAATTATCTACATTATAACCTTAATTAAAAATAGATATTAAAAAGAAAAATTTTAAGTTGAAGTGTGACAATTTAATTATTGATTAAGCCTTATTATGTTTGTTTGCAAAAAAAGCAACGTGTTACAATATTCACATATAAGGGATAGGGCTGTGCAGTGTGATTGATAAATTAATGAAGTATTTAAAAGTTGTATATATAATTGTTTTCATATTTGCGCTTGCAGTTCTTTTATATTGTTTCTATGTTGGGTATTATATCGGAGTAAATAAATTAATACTTTTAATAATTAATCTTATAGGAGCTAGCTTGTTGTGTTTTTATCTTTGAATAATTGCATTTATTAGTTATTTGGTAAGAGATAGTAATATTAGAAGGGAATATTCTTATGTTTAAATTAAATCCTTACAGGTATCGAAACGGAGATTTTTATAAGCTTATTTGAACATTGAACAATTTTTGAAAAAGGAGTTTATGCATGAAGAAAATATTAATTATTTCACTGTCAATTATTTTGATGATTAGCTTAGTTGCTTGTGATAAGAATAATGAAGAAGATGAATCTATAAAGAAAGAGAATCCAGTTGAGACCCATCATCCAGATGCACATCACACAGATGAACATCATTAATCTGTTGGTTTATGTTTCTAAAATAAAACTAAGGCTTGATTTTTGATCAAGCCTTAAATATTGTCTATTTTTTGATTCTAACCAAGCATCATAGAATCAGATACAACGCCTCCTGCTGTATCGAATTTATCTAATAGATCTTTAACAGTTAGCTTTTCTTTTTCTTTGCCTTCTGCCTCAAAAATGATTTTACCATCGCACATCATGATGATTTTATTTCCATATTTAAGGGCATCTTTCATATTGTGAGTAACCATAAAAGTAGTTAGATTGTTTTCTTTGATTAGCTTATCGGTGATTTCAAGAACTTTATTAGCAGTCTTAGGATCTAGAGCGGCTGTATGTTCATCAAGCAGTAATAGTCTAGGTTTTTGCATGGTTGCCATAAGTAGGGTTAGGGCTTGTCTTTGACCACCTGATAATAGTCCTACTTTGGTTGTTAATCTATTTTCTAGACCTAAGTCCAATTGTTTTAATAGTTCTCTATATTCTTGTCTTTCCTTGTCTTCGATACCAATCTTTAGACCTCTTTTCTTGCCTCTTCTTTTCGCAAGAGCCATGTTTTCTTCTATCCACATAGTAGCAGCCGTACCAGTCATTGGATCTTGGAAGACTCTGCCGATATATTTGGCTCTTTGGAAGTCCTTTAGCTTCGTGATGTCGTGTTCATCAATCATAATTTTTCCATCATCTATTGGCCAAATACCGGCAATAGCATTTAATAATGTTGATTTACCAGCACCATTAGAACCGATTACAGTCACAAAATCACCATCATTTAATGTAAGAGAAACACCATTAAGTGCTTTCTTTTCATTGATAGTATTAGGGTTGAATGTTTTATAGATATTTTCAACTTTTAACATGATTTTGTTCCTTTCTTTAAATTAGGAATAGCTAAGAAGATAGCTACTACAATAGCTGTCAACATTTTAAGGTCATCGGTTGATAGACCAAGTTTTAAGACAAATTGGATTACTAGGTAATAGATAATGGCACCTAGTACACAGGCAAATAGTTTTAGGGCAAAGTTTTTAAATACCTTGTCAAATAATTGTTCACCAATAATAACAGCTGCTAAGCCAATGACGATGGCACCTCTTCCCATGTTGATGTCGGCAAAGCCTTGGTATTGAGACAATAGGGCACCAGATAGGGCAACTAGGCTGTTAGATATTACAAGGCCAATTACCTTTGTTTTGTCGGTATTGATGCCTTGAGATCTTGCCATGAATTGGTTGGCTCCTGTAGCTCTTATAGAACAACCTAGTTCAGTTCCAAAGAACCAATATAGGATAGCTATTACAATAATTACAAATAAGATAGTTATAATAATTGGGTTTCTTAAAGATAATTCTCTAACGTATCTTGATGATACTAATAGTTTATATTTATCAACGCTGATTGGTAGGTTTGATTTAGAGAATGATGTAGTACCAAAACCCATGATATGTAGGTTAATTGAATATAGGGCTAATTGTGTCAAAATACCTGCAAGGATTGCGGGTATTTTGAGTTTAGTGATTAGGATACCTGTTATTAGTCCTGCAAGCATGCCTGCAAGAATTGAACAGATAAGGGCTAGCCACATTGGACAACCATTTACTAGCATAATTACACATGTTGCACCACCTGTGCATAATGAACCATCTACGGTTAAGTCGGCAATGTCTAGTATTTTATAAGTGACATAAATGCCAATGGCCATTATGCCCCAGATTAGACCTTGGGCAATGGCACTTGGCATTGAGTTAATTAATCCTAGTAGCATAATTATTCTTCAATAGCTACGTAGTCTTCAGGAATAGTGATTCCTAGTTTTTCAGCATTTGTCTTGTTGAACTTCTTAACAAATTGAGGTGCAGATTCAACTTCCATTGTAGAAATATCAGCTCCATTTAATAGGATATCAGCTGCCATTTCACCAGTCTTGAAACCAATGTCGTAGTAAGAAATTGTAAGAGTAGCTACACCACAACCTGAGCAGATACCTTCTTCACCAGTGAATACTGGAACACCTGCAGGAAGTACAACATTGGCGATAGCTTCAGTATTAGCTGCAGCTGTATTGTCGGTTGGGATGTAGATTACATCAACTTTATCGCTTACTGCTTTTTCAGTTACGGCTGTAATATCATTTGAATCATTGAATACGTAGTTAACAGTTTCAATTCCATCTTCTTTTAGGAATTCAGAAATCTTATCTACTTGGTATTGTGAATTAGCTTCTGCTGAACAGAATAAGATACCAACTTTCTTAGCTTCTGAGAATAGTTCAGTAATCATCTTAGCTTGTTCATCAAGTGGAGCTAAGTCAGTAGTTCCTGATACGTTAGCTGGTACACTACCACCTAGTACTACATCGTATACAGTAATAGATGTTCCAAGTACTGGGATTGTATCGGTTGCAGCACTAGCAGCTTGTAAAGCTGGAGTGGCGTTTGCCATGATTAGATTAACACCATCGGCAACAAAGTTACCTACGATTGTAGAACAGTTAGCACTTTCACCACTTGCGTTTTGAACATCAACG
>CAKUTY010000024.1 GCA_934692455.1 uncultured Erysipelotrichaceae bacterium | reverse complement strand
TATTATGGAAAGAAAAATTGGTACAGTTTCTAGAGGAGTAAGATGCCCAATCATCAGAGAAGGTGATGATTTAGCTAAAATTGTTGTTGACAGCATCATTGAAGCAGCTGAAAGCGAAAATATCGAAATTAGAGATCGTGATGTTATTTCAGTTACTGAATCAGTAGTAGCTAGATCACAAGGCAACTATGCAAGTATTGACGCTATCGCTAAAGATGTTGAAAACAAATTTGGTAAAGATACTATTGGTGTTATTTTCCCAATCACATCTAGAAATCGTTTCTCTATTTGTTTAAAAGGTATCGCTAGAGGTGCTAAGAAAATTGTATTAATGTTAAGCTATCCTAGTGATGAAGTTGGTAATCAATTAATCTCTTTAGACTTAATCGATGAAAAAGGTGTTAACCCATATAGTGATGTATTAAGTCTTGAAAAATACCGTGAACTATTTGGTGAAAACAAGCATGAATTCACAGGTGTTGACTATGTTGACTACTATTCTTCTTTAATTAAAGCTGAAGGTTGTGAAGTTGAAGTTATCTTCGCTAACCAAGCAAAAGCAATTCTTGATTATACAGATAAAGTATTAACATGCGATATCCACACAAGAGCACGTACTAAACGTATCTTAAAAGCTAATGGTGCTAAAGTAGTATATGGTCTTGATGACATCCTAACTGAATCAGTTGATGGTAGTGGTTATAACACAAAATATGGTCTATTAGGTTCTAACAAATCTACTGAAGATACTATCAAGTTATTCCCTAATGAATGTAAAGATCTAGTATTAGATATTCAAAAACAATTATTGGATAAGACTGGTAAGCATGTTGAAGTAATGGTATATGGTGATGGCGCCTTCAAGGATCCTCAAGGTAAGATTTGGGAACTTGCAGACCCAGTTGTATCACCTGCATTCACGGATGGTCTTATCGGTACACCTAATGAATTAAAATTAAAATACTTAGCTGATAATGATTTCAAGGACTTAAGTGGCGAAGCATTAAAAGAAGCTATTTCTGAAAGAATTAAACATAAAGATGGTAATCTTGTAGGTAACATGGCATCTCAAGGTACTACTCCTCGTCAATTAACAGACTTGATTGGTTCACTATGTGATTTAACATCAGGTTCTGGTGATAAGGGTACACCTATTGTTTGGATCCAAGGTTACTTTGATAACTATACTAACTAATTAGATCAAGGTCACTATATGTGGCCTTTCTTTTGTTCAATTAATGAAACATATCACTTTATTTTTCCTTTAGATAATATTGTTAAGAGAAATATTGCTATTTGATAGAAGTTCATCAGTTTTAATTATATAAGCGTAAGTCTCAGGAGCTGATTTCCTAAGTTTATAAAATATCATTAGTTTTTCTTGATTTAACTTTCTATTTATAAAGTAACTATAATCAATGACTTTTTGATATTCTGTATTCGTTAAAAGGCAAGAGACTAAATACATTATCTTTGCCGCTTTAACAACAGCTGTTTCTCCCGTAAAATTTTCAGCATAAATATGGTCACTAACATCACTAATACCTTTAACATATACAACATATTCTTCTTTGTAAATTTTTCCACGAGACGCGATACAAAGTGCTGCTTTAAAAGTATCCCAAAGACAGTCTCTTTCATTTATTTCTAAACCTCGGTATTCTATTTCGGTTAATGCTATCTTTTTGTATGTAGAACTTACTGTCTTAAAATCGGTAATAAAATCTATTAGTGATGCAACATCATAAAATTGTTTCATAACCTCTTTATCTTTGCCAATATTTAACGGTATTCCAATGGTGTGTGGAGCAAAAGCAGTTAATTTATCACCAAGCATACAATTCGCCGATGGTAAATTAACCTTAATATATTCCGCTTCCGTTAACAGTAAATCATTTTTGATTTCCTTACTTATAATCTCTGAATAATGATTGTGTTCATACAGAACATCTAAAAGAATATAAAAAGGTTTGTTGTTGATTGGTGAATTATAAACAAACTTAAAATGACGTTTTACTATTTTATTCTTTCCAACTCTTATTTGTTCATCTACATTCTCGAATGGAAAAATTTTAGAAGCTAGTTCTAAATAATTATCTATATCTATCCCCGGTTCAACAATTATATCAATGTCAGTTGACAATCTACGTGGCTTTTCCATCAAAAGCATTAAACAAGTTCCCCCTTTAAAAATAAAAGGCAATCCAACTCTCGCCAATGTTTCTAGTAATCCAAACGCATACACTGCACGCTCTAATAAGGCCGGATCACATCCACTAATCTTTTGTAATTCCCTAATATGTTCTTCCACAAAATTTATTTCTTTTAACATTTTTCTCCTCTTAACCTTTAATGCAACATTAAATCAAATAATTCGTTCTGCCATTTAAACAAAATTTATTCATTAACTTCATTCTACCGAAATAAGAGTCGGATGTTTTCTCAATTTATTGCCATATTTTTGCCATTATCAACGTGGAAAAGTGGATAACTAGTTTGGTTTTGTGGCATATAAAGGTTCATAACATATATTTTTAGCATCTTCAACTAAGTTCCTTACTTTTTGTTCACAACCTCTACGTCTTGCATACCTAAACAAACATTTCTCATCTATCACAAAATACATAAACGCATCGCCAAAAATATATGGATATTCACTTCCACCTATAGTCTCTACCAACAAACGTTCAGATACCACATCAACCAAAAGCTTCTCTAACCTCGTATGCCATTTCTCGCCCAATCCTTTTGGAGCTTCGGTAGTTAATTTTGTGATAACTATCATATTCTCACACCAATAACGGTGGAAAATATCAGAAGTCGGATTAACTAACACCTTACCCGGATAATATTCTCTCAATGTCATAAAAACAAAATCCATAGCCTCTGCTTCAACGGACAAAAATATTGTATTCTTAGCTATTAGATGATTTACAAATTGATTTAATTGATACTTCTCAAATATACAAAAATCTAACAAAGGATAATGCTCTTTCATTATCTTTACTAATTCATTAGCTAATTCAGAATATTCATGAATATATACACGTTTTTCATTTTGCGGCAAACAATATAAGTTTCTACCACAACGAACAATCTCGCCTTTTTTCAACATTGACATAATTTTCTTATTAAAAGAAGCATCACTTATCAAATAGCCACTATCATGAAAAGATTGCAACAAATCTTGTCTAGTAAAACTACTTTTATCTTTTAATCCATCTAAACAATTTAAATTATTCAAAGCGATACCTCCATTTTCCTAGTTCGGCAGTAATTATACAATACTGCCGAATTGATATCATTATTATATATTTCTTATTCCTAGTTCGGCAATAATTGATATTTGCTGCCGGACTAGGAAGGTTAAGTTAAACAAAAATACGCAACTTTAATTTGTCTTCAAAAGATTTTAAAGATAGTAATTCTTTAACTGACTCCCAATTAATATATTAAATGGTATTGGATTATTATAAAGATAGAAACCCTCAAAGAGTTAAAGAGTTATTACCTGAATATATTAAATTAATACGATAAAAAGCCTTTCTGTTATGACCAAATTAGATATTGAACTTTTAAGTTGTAACTTATAATATTAAGATAATAAGAAAGACTTTTACTTTATGATTAGATTCAATATAGCTAGGTACAAGAATGGTGATGATGATATAAATTATTTTATTCAATATTTTTAGATTTTTTAAAGGAGGACGAAAATATGAAAAAAATATTAAGTGTAGTAGCACTTTCCTTGTTTCTCTTTGCATGTTCATCTGCAACCTCACTATCGAAATATAAATTTAAAGATTTAACTATTGAGTATCCAAGTGATATAAGCATTGAGAAAAAAGTGTTGGCTTCAGATAATGTTGATTTAAGAGGCGATAATTATCTAATAAAAATTCAAGAATTATATAATAAAAATAATAAATCTTTTTCTGATTTGAGAAAATGGTATGAAAGTACAGCACTATTTGAAGGTGGATGTACTTTACTTGTAAATGACAATAAACATGCTATTTATCAATATGATGATTATGGACTAGCTTGCATTTTTCTAGGGAATGATAATCACTACTATAGTTTGATTTCCCAAGGTGACAAGGATGCTCTTAAAGACAATTACGATTGGATCTTAAAATCATTTAAGAACATTAAAGTATCATAAGTTTAATTAATTAACTTAGCTTTTCTAATAATACCGCTAAAAGAAAGGCTCACCAAATAACCTGAGGTTTTGACAAAAATATTGAGGCTAATGTTTAGGGTCTCAACTTAAGAAATGTAAAAGGTGATTTAGGTATATATGGTATCTATATTCCTATTCACCCTTTTATTATGATTTGGTCACAAAATGATGCCTCATCTTTTCCTACTTCGGCAATAAACACGCTTTACTGCCGAAGTGATAATCATATTATCTTTTCAAATTAAGACCAATTAAAAACCACTTCATCAATAATCAGAAATGGCTTGTTTAGAGTAAAAACTTTAATCATCGAGTAAAGAAGCTCTCATTTCTTTTACATCTTCATAAGTATCTAATTCTATATCTCCATTTTTATAGTCTTCTATTTCTTTTAATGCTTCTAATAATTCTTCACTGGGCTTTTCTTTATCTTTATGTTTCATAAAATCTCTTACAACTTTCTTTAACAACTTTAAATTAGTACAACCATATAAATCACAAAGTATATTTAAATTATCAAAATTTAATTCTTTAAACTCATCTTCATCTATTCTTAAATCAACAAATAGTAGATTATACATTTCCTTCTTATTCTTAACTGGCTTAATTGTATAAAGCTTGTCACATATTGCCTTCTCAGGACAGGCAAGCAAATATGTATAATCACCTTCTTCCTTAATATTGATACCATAAGGATAAACCTTAGATGGAACATCTCTATAAGTAAAGGTACCAAGCTTGTTTATATATTGTTTCTTCTTTTTCTTATTAAAAGTCGCACTGGTATAAGTATAAACCATTTCAGGAATTAAACCATAATAAGACAAGGCATAATCAAATGATAAATAAGATGGCGAATAAATGGCATCCGCAACCAAATGACCTGGTGTATTAACATTTGTTTCATACAAGTTCTTTGTAAGCTTAACAATCTCACCACCATCACTCATTCTCTTAATCTTATTATCAGGATTCTTATAATCGCTCAATGATTCCTTTAACATTTGATATGTAACTATCATATTCTCTCCTCATACTACTATTATATGGTAGTTAGCGGTGAAAATCTAATAAAAAAGCTGAAATATTCGTTAAAAGAATTATATTTCAGCTTTTTTTACAATTTCATTTTTTAATAACTAAGTTATAGTTACTATCATAATAAAGACCTAGCTCTCTACAAATTTTGTCATTCACCTTATCTAGATTCGCTTTATATTCAGCATACAAAGGTGATAAAGCTATCATATTAGGAATCAATATATCGTTATATCCTTTATTCTGAAATTCTTTTTGTAGCTTTCTTTGTGCTACAAAGGTAGGGTGATATTTTAGTATTCCTGATTTAATTTTGACACCTTGCAACGTCATTTCTTTTAACCTATCATATTCACTTTCGCTCATATCACGATAATAAGCTATCATTTCATCTGCGGTTCTTGTTTCCTTACTCACACCACTATTAATTTTCATACCCATTCTCATAATAAGAGGTATTTTTAATGTTGTTTCATCGCAATACGTCAAAATGTTTCGCAAAGCCTGTTTCTGTTCAGTAGTTTCTAATCTTATATTAAGAAATGGTTTAAAATGACTCTTTAAATAATCACCCCATTCTTTATCAGGCAACAAAGACTCTATTGCATCCTCAACACTTTGATAATCTAACATCTTGTCTATTTTATTTACATCATTATCTTCTATAAATTGTTTTAAAGCATTAAGTTCATTGTCTTGTAAGATTTTATCTTGCATCTTTTCGTTATAAATCCGAACAAGAACATCTTTATCATTATTTTCCAACAAATTCTTTATATCTTTAACGCTAACTCCTAATTTTCTATAAACTGAAATTCTTTTTAAAGTATCAACATCATTTGTGGAATAATCACGATAACCATTATTACTTTTGTTTACTGATAACAAACCTTTCTCTTCATAATACTTAATGGCACGCTTAGTCATTCCTACTTCGTTCGCTATTTCATTTAACAACATGTGTCTACCTCACCTTTCTTGATGACAGTATAAGCGCATACGCCACGTATAGGTCAACGGTTATTCTAAATTAAAAGACGCAACTTATTAAGCTACGTCCTTAATTAAACTAAATTAATATAACTTAGCACCAGCAGGAATCTTGTTATCTAACATTAACAAGTTAAGACCTTCATGACCATCTTCCTCATGTACTGCAGAAATTAGCATACCCTCAGAATCAATACCCATCATCTTTCTTGGAGGTAAGTTAACAATCGCAACAGCAGTCTTACCAACTAACTCTTCTGGTTCATAATAATCATGAATACCACTTAGGATAACACGATCTTTTCTTTCGCCATCATCCAAAGTGAACTTAAGAAGCTTCTTACTCTTTTCAACAGCCTCACAAGCCAAAATCTTAACAACACGGAAATCTGACTTAGCAAATGTATCAAAATCAACCATTTCAGTGAAAATAGGTTCAATCTTAACATTAGAGAAATCAACCTTTTCACCATCTGCAGTTGTCTTAACTGGAGCTACCTTAGCAGCTTTATTGCCATTTAATTGCTTCATTGTCGGGAACAAGATAACATCTCTAATAGACTCAGACTCAGTAAACAACATTACCATTCTATCGATACCATAACCGATACCGCCTGCAGGTGGCATACCATATTCTAGAGCCTCAACGAAATCCATATCGATATCACTAGCTTCATCATCACCTAATTGCTTAGCCTTTAATTGATCCTCAAAACGCTTTAATTGATCAATTGGATCATTTAACTCAGTATAAGCATTTGCACACTCATGGCCCGAAATGAACAATTCGAAACGATCAACGAAACGAGGATCTTCTTCATTAGCTCTTGTTAGTGGTGAAATCTCAATTGGATGACCATATAAGAAAGTAGGTTGAATCAAAGTTTCCTCTACATACTTCTCAAAGAAAGCATTAATAATATGACCTGTTGTAAAGTGATTCTCAACCTCAATACCATGTTCCTTAGCTAAAGTACAAGCTTCTTCAAAAGACATTTGTTGCTTAAAGTCGATACCAGTCTTTTCCTTAATCGCATCAGTCATTGAAACTCTCTTCCAATCACCATCTAAACTAATCTCATGACCTAAATACTTGAAAGTTCTCTTATGACATACATTATCAGCAATATACTTATACATGCTCTCAGTAATTTCCATCATACCCTCAAGATTAGAATATGCTTCATATAATTCCATCAAAGTAAACTCAGGATTATGTTGAGGATCCATACCTTCATTTCTAAAAGTTCTACCAATCTCATAAACCTTTTCCATACCACCAACTAGCAATCTCTTTAAATCTAATTCAAGAGCGACTCTTAAATACATATCAATATCTTGAGCATTATGGTGAGTAACAAATGGTCTAGCACTAGCACCTGTCAACAATGAGGTTAAAACTGGTGTTTCAACCTCTACGAAATCTCTTGAAGCCAAGAAAGATCTGATCGCATTTAATACTTGAGGACGCATGAACGCAACTCTTTTTGAATCCTCATTCATGATTAAGTCTAAGTATCTTCTTCTATATCTTTCTTCAATATCTGTTAAACCATGGAACTTCTCAGGGAAAGGATTAAGTGCCTTAGTCAAATGTGTATACTTTAAAACATAAACTGACAATTCACCTTGAGGATTTTGTTCAGTTGGATTAGTGCGATATACTTTGCCTTCAATACCTACGATATCACCAACATCACTTGCCTTAACTAATTCATAAGGCTCCTCACCTAAATCATTCTTATTAATAACAAGTTGAATCAAACCATAACGATCTTGAACGTGCATGAAACACATCTTGCCCATTCTTCTCTTTGACATGATTCTACCAGCGATAGAAACCTCTACCTTCTTCTCTTCTAATTCTTCCTTAGAACATGCACCATAAGTATCCTTGATACTCTTACTGTTTGCAGTTCTTGTGTAGGCATTACCAAATGGATTAATGCCCTTCGCAACTAAATCATCTAACTTTTTTCTTCTTGCCAATTGTTGGTCGTTAAACTTTCTTTCCATCTCTTCTCCTTTAAATAAAAATAAAAAAGGTAGCCCAAGGGCGCTAAATGCGCGGTACCACCTTTGTTTGTATCTTTCATGCTTTTAACGCAAGCCTACGATTTGCTCCAAGTCCTTTTTCACACGCTGTCCCTAGAACCTTACACCAAACGATTCCTCTCTTTAAGAAACTACACAAGTTACTCTTCTCTTCAACGCAATTAACACTTGTATTCTAGCATAAAAGATTTAAAAAAACGCTAATAGTTCTATAATAATGGTGAAAGGAAGGTAAAAAGTATGTGTACAGCTGCTTCATTTAAAGGTTTCTTTGGACGTAACCTAGACTTTGACTTCTCATATGGTCAAGAAATCGTTATCACACCAAGAAACTATTCTTTCTCATTCAAACATGAAGAAAACATTGCTAAACACCCTGCCATAATCGGTGCAGGCATTATCCAAGAAGGTTATCCCCTATACTTTGATGCCATTAATGAACATGGTCTAGGTATGGCAGGCTTAAACTTTGTTGGTAATTGTGTTTATAGAGACGTAGACGATACTAAGATAAATATCGCCCAATTTGAACTAATCCCATATGTATTATCTAAATGTAAAACATTAGAAGAAGCTAAGGAATTATTTAAAAACATTAACTTATCTAAAGATTCTATCAACGACAAATATCCACCAACTCAGATGCATTGGTATGTGAGTGATGGCTACAAATCTATTGTTGTTGAATCTGTTAAAGATGGTGTAAAAGTTTATGATGATCCAGTTAATGTCTTAACTAACAACCCACCATTTGAACTACAAATGTTCAACCTAAACAATTACCAACACTTATCATCAGCAGATCCTGTTAATAACTTTGAAGGTGTTGAATTAACAAAATACTCTAGAGGAATGGGAGGACTTGGCCTACCAGGTGACTTATCTAGCATGTCTCGTTTTGTCAAAGTTGCCTTTACTAATCATTTCTCATTATCAGACAATGGTCTAAACCAACTTTTCCACATTCTACATAGTGTTGAACAACAAAATGGTTGTTGCAAAGTTAAAGAAGCTTATGAATATACTATTTTCACATCAGCATGCGACTTGGCTAAGGGTATTTATTACTACACTACCTACAACAACCATCAAATATCTGGTGTTGATATGCACAAAGAAAACTTGGATTCAAGTGAATTAATCACTTATCCAATGTTAGAAGAAGAACACATTAATATGCAAAACTAAGGACTCACGTCCTTAGTTTTTCTTAATAATCGGTCCTTTTAATGGATGAGGTACATACAACTCTTCTAAATAAGATACTTCCTCATCGCTCAATTCAACATTTAATGCATTAATCGCATCATCAATATATTTAGTCTTACTAGCACCTATAATAGGGGAAGCAACACCTTTTTTATATAGCCAAGACAAAGCAACCTCGCTCATCTTGATATTTCTTTTCTTTGCCAACTCGGCAACTCTTTCAATAATCAACTTATCAACATCTTCAGATGCACCATATCTTCTTTTCGCAACATCATCACTAAGACTACGAATACTATCACTATCCCAATTAATTCTTGCTAAATGACCCGCAGCTAGTGGTGAATAAGGTATAAGCGAAACATCTATTTCCTTACACAATGGAATCATCTCCCTTTCTTCCTCACGATAAAGAAGATTATAATGATTCTCCATCACCTCAAACCTTGCATAACCCTTTTCCTTAGCTAAGTTTTGATACATCAACATTTGATAAGCAAGGATGCTACTAGAACCCAAAGCCCTCACCTTACCTGCTTTAACCAAATCATTTAAAGCTTCCATTGTTTCCTCAATTGGAACATTATAATCAAAACGATGTATCAAATATAGATCAAGGTAATCGGTACCTAATCTCAATAAACTTTGATCAATTTCTCTTTTAATAGCTTCTTTAGATAAACCGCCTTCATTGAAAAATACCTTAGAAGCAATAACTACATCCTCTCTTCTGATGCCAAGATCTTTTATAGCCTTACCCAAATATTCTTCACTAGTACCATTAGAATATTGGTTAGCAGTATCAAAGAAATTAATGCCTTTGTCATATGCATAAGCAACAATTTCCTTAGTATCCTTTGGACCCAGTGACCACTTATACATGCTATCATCACCAAAGCCCATACAGCCTAAACAAATCTTTGATACCTCAATATCAGTTTTACCAAGTTTTATATATCTCATACTAGTTCATATATTCATCTAGATAAGAATCGACATAAGCATTACGCTTAACCTTTGGATTGTCATAAACCTTACCCCTAGCGATAACCATATCAACTTTTCTTAAGTTATTTAAATTATCTAGTGGATTATTCTTACAAACAATCAAATCAGCACACTTGCCCTTCTCAATAGAACCGGTTTCCTTATCAATACCAGCTAGCTTTGCGTTTACAAGTGTTGCGGTATGTAAGGCCTGGGTATTTGTAGCGCCAACATATTTATGGAAATATACAAGTTCTCTATAGAAATCATATTGAGCAATCCAAGGGCAACCCACATCATTACCTAGACCTACTGGAATATTATTCTTAAGACATGTTTTAGCACCTTCGATGAAGCCATTCAATACAAGCTCACCATTATATTTTTCAACATCACTTGTATGAGAAACACTTTGATCAAATAAAGCATATGGAATACCAGGCGATACCGTACAAATCATAAAGGCATTATGTTTCTTAAATAATTCGATGCATTCATCATCCATAACAGAACCATGTTCAATAGAATCCACGCCATTCTCAAGGGCAATTTTGACACCCTCTTGACTTTCAACATGAGCAGAGACAATAAAACCATATTCATGAGCCTTATCACAGCAAGCCTTAATAATCTCAGGACTCATTTTCATTTGACCAGGAACACCCTTTTCCTTGGCATCCATAACACCACCTGTAATCATTAATTTGATTAAGTTAACTTTTTCGCCCTTTAACTTTTCTATTTGAGCAATGGCTTCTTCAGGATTGTGACATGCAACAGCTACCGAACCTGCCATATGTCCTCCTGGTACTGAAATAGCTTCGTTGCTGGCAAGGATTCTTGGTCCATCAAGTAAACCTTTATTGATTTTATCTCTTGTCTTTGTATCTAAGTCTCTTAAGCCTCCAACTGTTCTAATGGTTGTTACACCAGACATTAATTCAATCTTGGCATAATTTTCAACCAACTTTGTAGCTGCAAATCTGCCAATTGCTGTCGCAAAAAATCTCTTTACTAATTTTTCATTGTCTCTTTGTTTCTTTTGTGGCTTACCATTACTAGCTAGATGCACATGCATATTAATTAGACCTGGCATGATGTATTTACCATCTAAATCGATTTCTGAGCACTCTGAAGGACTTTTTCTATTTGTGATGATATCTTCTATTATTCCATTATTTACAAGAATATCGGCCTTGTATGGCTTCATATCCTCGCTACCATCAAGAATGATTCCATTTTTTAATATATATTTGTTCATAACAATAACCTCTTGTTTACATTCTATACCCAAAGGAGAATGAAGATTTTAATATTTTCACCAATTGTATATGGTTATATTAGCAACTTTACATACAGGATTAAGAACCCATGAATGAGTGAAAAGGCAGTGTGTATATAAAAGGTGCTTGAAACAGGATAAGAACCTGTTAATCACTATGGTTAAACAGCTGGACGCTCTTAAGAGTTGACTAAGGTGCTATTCTGGCATACCAATAGCAATTTTTCACAGGCTAAAAGGTGATTTTGGTGAATTTTTTTAAATTTTTTTAAAAAAATGTTGCTATTGGTATGAAGCTATGCTAATATAAATAGGCAAACACGAGTGCCCGAATAGCTCAGTCGGTAGAGCGTCCGGCTGTTAACCGGCAGGTCACAGGTTCGAGTCCTGTTTCGGGCGCCATTTGTATTGGTAGGTTGGTGAAGCGGCTTAACACACTGCCCTTTCACGGCAGCATTCACGGGTTCGAATCCCGTACCTATCACCAGATTTGATTCTCTAGCTCAGTTGGTAGAGCATCTGACTCTTAATCAGAGGGTCCAGGGTTCGAATCCCTGGAGAATCACCATTTAGTTCTAAACACTCCATTAAGGAGTGTTTTTTTCATTTAAGTAACAGGGATTCAACCCTAGTCCCTCATTAAGAGTATTTTTATTCAAAGAATAAAAATAGATGCTTAGGTACGGGATTCGCACCTAAAACCTATGAAAATAATTAAAAATTAAACTTTTTTACAATTTAGGGTAGGAATTTTCAAGTTTCACAGCAATAAAGAAGTATAAAGGATGGAAAATACATGTACAGAACTTATATACTTCGTTTAAAGCCAAATAAAACGCAAACAAAATTATTAGACAAAACAATTTCTTGTGTACAGAAATTTGATGATATTTATTTAAATCAAATTAAGAATAAATATACCTGTTCGGGTTTTGAAATCATAAAAGAAGCTAGAAATATTGATTCTAATCTAATGTCTGTTGATAATACAATTCTATTTTGCGAACTAGATATTATTCAAAAACTTAAAAAAGAGAAAAAATTGGCTAATAGATTTGAATTTAAAACTAATTATTGTAAATATGTTGAATTGATTGAAGATGTAATTTCCAATCATACTCTCTACTTGCCATCTATTGGTCATATTAAATTATTCAATAAACGTGATTATGACCAAGTAGAAAAATTTATTAGCATTACAGTTTATCGAACAATTGATGAAAAGTATTTTGCGAATGTCTTATTTAGAAAGAAAAATAGAACAGTAGATAAAAGTCTTGACTTAAACAATTCAATAGGACTAGATTATTCTTCCAACAAATTCTATGTTGACAATAATGGAGAAAGTCCAAAAAAGCCTACTCTTATTAGAGATTATGATGAAGAAATTCTAGTAATGCAAAAGAAATTTACTGAGCTTAAAAATGATAACAAGCCACGTCAAAAGCTATTAACAAGATATTGTAAAACTCAAAGACATGCTGCGAATAAAAGGAATGATTTTTTGCACAAAACATCAACAGAACTTGCGAATAAATATGATTATGTATTTGCGGAAGATATCAATTTCTCAGAGATAGTTACATATAGAAAGCTTGGCAAAGCCACCAATGACAACGCATATCATAATTTTTTAGAAATCTTAAATTATAAGATGGAAGATAGAGGAAAGAAACTGGTTAAAATTGATAAAAATTACCCTTCATCAAGAAAATGCAGTAATTGTGGCTATGTTCGAGAAAAATTAGCACTTGAGGAAAGAAGTTGGATATGTCCTGAGTGTGGTATTGTACTTGATAGAGATGTCAACGCGGCCATAAATATAAGAAATAGAGGTAGTCAACTACCCATGGTTAAAACCACAAGCTTGTAGGCTCATTATAAGAGAACTACAACTTACCTAAATACAGTTTTACTTGCTTATAATAGTTATAAGTAGAGGTTTACCAATTAATAGGCGGTTATCGTAGTGAGTTGCCATACTACGAATTAATAATTTACTTAGA
>CAKUTY010000023.1 GCA_934692455.1 uncultured Erysipelotrichaceae bacterium | reverse complement strand
TTATTAGGTCATGCTGGTAGTGGTAAGTCTACTTTCATTGAAAGTGCTTTATTGTTGACTAATGAGATTGATAGAATGGGTAATAGTTCTGATGGTTCTTTGGCGATGGACTATGATCCTGAAGAAGCTAAAAGAGGTTTGTCAGTTTATTCATCTATCGCTCCTATTCAATGGAAGGGTAGAAAGATTAACTTTATCGATACACCAGGATATCTAGATTATGAAGGCGATATGGTATCAGGTGCTAGTGTTGCAGACTTAGCTTTGATTTTCGTTTCAGGTAAAGAAGGACAACAATCAGGTACTGAAAAAGCTGCTAACTTAGCTATTAAACTTGGTATTCCAATTTGTTTCTTAATCAATAATGCTGATGAGGGTATTAAGTTTGAAGAAATCGCTAAGAGCTTGACTGATGTCTATGGTAGAGGTGCTGTTCCTTTCTTGATTCCTGAGATGGATGGCAATAAGATGATTGGTGTTAGAAACACTATCTATGAAGAAAATGATCCATATTATAACGAAATCATGGAAGTTGTTGCTTCTGCCAATGATGAGATGATGGAAAAGTTCTTTGCAGGTGAGACTTTCACTAAGGAAGAGAAGAAGTTTGGTTTGAAACAAGCTTTAAGAAATAATGAAATTAAGCCAATTTTAGGTAGCTGTGCTATTTCTGGTTATGGTGTTGGTGAGGTATTAAGCTTTATTTGTAACTTTGCACCAGTTCATTGTGAAAAGGGTACTATCGAGGTTGATGGTAAAACCGTAGAGACTAAGGATGATGCTCCATTTACTGGTAGAGTATTTAAGACTGTGGTTGACCCATTTGTTGGCAAGATTTCTTATTTGAAGATTATGTCTGGTTCTTTGTCATTATCTACTCCTTTATATAATGCGAATAAAGATGTAAGTGAAAAAGCAGGTGCTTTATATGTAATGTGTGGTAAGAAACAACAAACTGTTGATAAGGCGTACTGTGGTGATATTGTTGCGCTTACTAAGTTATCTCAAACAGAGACTTGTGATACTTTATGTACTAAGGATTTTGTTGTTAAGTATCCACCAATTGAATATCCTCGTCCAATGTTGGGCATGGCTATTTCTCCTAAGACTAAAGATGATGAAGATAAGATGTCTGATGCGTTGAAGAAGATTTTAATTGAGGATAAGTCAATTAATCTTGTTAGAAACGCTGAGACAGGCGAGCAAGTATTGTATTGTGTTGGTGATCAACAGTTGGATGTTGTTGTTAATAAGTTAAAGAATCGTTATAAGGTTGAAATTAACTTGAAGGAACCTAAGGTTCAATATCGTGAAACAATCAGAGGTAAGTCTGAGGTTCAAGGTAAATATAAGAAACAAAATGGTGGTGCTGGTCAATTTGGTGATGTTTGGGTTCGTTTTGAATACAATCCAGATGAAGAAGATCTAGTATTTGCTGAGGAAGTATTCGGTGGCGCTGTTCCTAAGAATTTCTTCCCAAGTGTTGAAGCAGGTCTTAGAGCTTGTATGGCTAAGGGTCCTTTAGCGGGCTGTAAGGTAGTTAATGTTAAGGCTACATTGTATGATGGTTCTTACCATCCAGTTGATTCTAAGCCTAATTCATTTGAAGCTGCTGCTAAGTTAGCCTTTAAGAATGGTATTCCTAAGGCTAATCCTATGATTCTTGAGCCAATTGGTAAGGTTCATGTGGTTACTCCTGAGAAGTATGTTGGTGATCTAATTGGTGATTTTAATAAGCGTAGAGGTATGATTATGGATACAGGTCATACTGATGATGGTTATACAACTATTGATGCTGATGTTCCTATGGCTGAGATGCTTAAGTATGCGACTGAGCTTCGTTCTATGACTAAGGGAAGAGGTACTTATGTAATTGACTTTGATCGTTATGAGCCTGCTCCTAATAGTGTGGCTGAGAAGGTTATCGCTGCTGCAGCTAAAGACTTAAAGGATGATGATATTGATTAGTTAAGCGCTTGCTGTTTGGCATAAGGTGGTCTATATGTATATATAGGCCACTTTTTATGTCATAATTGTGTTATGAGAAATTATGTATTAAAAGGTTGTATCGCCTATAGCTTGAATAAAGATAATTTAAATTCTTTAGATGGTTATGTAGTTTGTGAAGATGGATATTGCAAGGGAGTATTTGAAAAGCTACCTTCTAAATATGATACTTATGAATTGTTGGATTATTCAAATAAAATAATTATTCCAGGAATGATTGATTTACATATTCATGCGCCTCAATATGCTTATAGAGGTTTGGGTATGGACTATGAATTGTTAGATTGGTTAAAGTATGAGGCTTTTGTGGAAGAAGCTAAGTTTGCTGATTTAGATTATAGTAAGAAGGCATATGAAATATTTGTCGATAATATTTTAAAGAGTGCTACAACTAGACTTTCAATATTTGCGTCAAGGCATGTAGAGGCTACTACTTTGTTGATGGAAATGTTAGAAAAAAGTGGTCTTGTATCTTATGTTGGTAAGGTTAATATGGATAGGGATGCACCTGTACCTTTAGTAGAGACTAATTCATATGAAAATACTGTTAGATGGTTGAATGATGTAAATAATAGATTTAAGAATACTTATCCAATTGTTACACCTCGTTTTATTCCAAGTTGCACTGATGATTTAATGTATAAGTTAGGAGAATTGGTAAGGGATTATAAGCTTCCTTTACAATCGCATATTTCAGAGAATTTAGGTGAGATTGAGCTTGTTAAGAAATTGTGTCCTAATAGTCGTTTTTATGGTGATGCTTATGATGAATATAAGTTGTTTGGTGAAAATGTTAATGGAACTTATCCTGTAATTATGGCTCATTGTATCTATTCTTGTGATGAGGAATTAAAGATGATGAAAGATAGAGGAATCTTTGCGGTTCATTGTCCTTCTAGTAATATGAATGTTTCTAGTGGTATTGCACCTATGAGAAAATACTTAGATTTAGATTTAAATCTGGGTCTAGGTAGTGATGTAGCTGGAGGTACAAGTGAGTCAATGTTTCAAACTTTGACTAAGGCAATTGAAGTTTCTAAATTATATTGGAGATTAATTGATCAAAATGCAAGGGCTTTATCTTTCAAGGAAGCATTCTATTTGGCTACTATGGCTGGTGGTAAGTTCTTTGGTGATGTTGGTGTTTTTAAAGAAGGATATGAATTTGATGCGTTAGTGTTAGATGATTCTATCCTGAGAACAACTTTGGATTTATCAATAGAGGAAAGACTTGAAAGAGCTGTCTATTTATCACTTGATTTACAAGGCGGCATTGTACATAAGTTTGTGAAAGGTAAGATGTTATTTTGATGGAATATAGAATTGTATTTGTTGTCTTCTTTTGTCTGTTGATGTTTTATTTAGCTTATAAGAATAGTGGCAGTGATGCGAAGAATATGCTAAATTTTAAGCGTTATTCATGTGATGTTCAAAAGGCTATTAGAAAAGATGATGATTTAAAAAAGATTGCACCTGATGATAAAAGTGTTTTAACTTTAATGATTTCAAATTTGATTATTAATTTGATTTTGTTTGGTTTCTTTGGGGTTATCTTCAAGAAACAATTGGCTTTTACAGGTTATATGGATGCCTTTATCTTCTTTTTAATCGCAGGAGAGCTTGTTAATTTATTTGATTTGTTGGTTATTCGTTTGTTGTGGTGGCCAAATACGAAAAGAATAAGATTCTCTATTCTTCCTAAGAAAGAATGTTATCAGGATTATAAGATGCATTTTAATATCTTTTTGATGAATATTCCTGTATATTTAGTTGTAGCCTTATTAGTGGCGTTATTTGTGAGGTAGTTATGAACAAGCATATAGAAAAAGCGATGGAGCTAAGAGATAATCCTGATGTTCATTATAATTGTGCACAATCTATTTTATGTGCGTATGCAGATGAACTTGGTTTAGACCAGGATACAGCTTTTAATTTGGGATTTAACTTTGGTTCAGGTATGAAAAATGGAGGCACTTGTGGTGTTGTGACAGGTAGCCTTATGGTTTTGGGACTAAAGGGTGTTAATAATGTTTTGTTATTAAATGAATTTCGAAAGCGTATTATGGATAATCATGGTGGTCTTATTAATTGTGTTGATTTATTAAGAGTTAATAAGGAAAATGGTGGTGTTAAGAAGCTTCATTGTGATGGCATGATTAAGGAAGCTATTGAGATTATTGATGATATTGTATCTAGAGAGACACTATAATGGTGTCTTTTTGGTTTGATTGATTAATGTGATAGAATAATCGTGTACAAGGATCCACTTATATGATCCCAAATGAAAACCCAGCACGGCAATGCTGGGTTTTACTCTTCCTTGGGGTATTTACTAGGTTACTTGGTAATAAATGAAATCAAGACCTTTAGTAGACTACTAATAATCTCAACTAGAGCCATAGCCAATAACAACTTTGTCTCTTTGTCCATACGTTTTCTCCACTTATAAAAACCCAAGGAAGTTAAAGAGTACGTCATATGCCGTCATCCTATATCTTTATTGGAATAAAACTTAAAAATTCCTACAATAATTTTAATTTTCATTAATTTGGTGTATATATTAAGTGTCTTTAGTTACTGTGAAAGGAGCTTCTGATGAAAAGACTTGTTATATATTATTCAAAGAGTGGCAATACCAAAAGAGTTGCCGAATATATTGCTTATAAGATAAATGCTGATATAGCTGAGATAAAACCTTTAAAAGATTTTCCTCAAGAGAGAAGTCAATTGATGAGAAAGGGATGTTTCCAAGTGTTCTTTAATGTTAAACCAAGTGTTGTGGGTGTTCCTGATAATATTTACGAATATGATGAAATAATTTTAGGTTCTCCTATTTGGGCAGGCAGTGTAGCTTCAATAGTTAATTCATTTCTTTATCGATATGATGTAAAGGATAAGATAGTTGGTTTATTTGTTACTAGTGGTAGTGGACATGGTGAAAGGTGTATTAAAAAATTATCTAAGAGATTAAAGAATCTTAGATATTCGGTTTCACTTATTGGTGGTGCTAAACATTCTAAAGAATTAGAAGATTTTATTAATAAACTTATCTAATATAGAACATGATTTTGGTTATATATTCACTTTCATCACCAGTTGAAAGATAATCATTTATCGCAAATTCATAAGAATCGGAAATGATTTCAAGTTTATTTTCTCTACAATAGTCGATGATTCGTTTGTATGAGTTTCCGATAGATTGATAATCGCCTTTATGATAGGTTGTAACACATTTACCTGCTGGTAATTCTTTTACACCTTTTATAGAGGTTTTTTCTATTGGCAGAAAACAATATGTAGCTTCGATACATCTATCTTCAAGAACATGTTTTAAGGGAACTGAAGCACCACTTTGAAAGAAAACCGGAAGATGTTCCTTATATGAGCGGACAAAAAGATTCTTAGTGGCAATACTGATGTTTTCCATAGTATAAGGTTTATCTACTTCTTGAAGTAAGATGTATTGATGGTTTGTATCTTCAATAAATACATCACAATAGTTATCTAAGATATTAGCCGATTGTTCAAGTTGTTGGCAACGATGTTCAACACGTGTTTTTATTAATTCTAATTCTTGAATCTGATTTTGAATAATTGTTAGTTGTTTCCTTAAAGCTATAACAGAGGAAACTAATGTATAGTTTTTCATGTGTTCCTTTATTTCTTCAAGCGAAAAACCGATCTTTTTCATGATACAAATAGTATCTAGATAATCTAGTTGATTAGCATGGTAGTAACGATAACCATTTTCAGGATCGATATAGGCAGGGGTAAATAGGCCTATCTTGTCATAGAAAATAAGTGTTTGTCTAGAGATATTTTGTAGCTTAGATAGTTCACCAATAGAGAAATAATTGTTCATAAAAAACTCCTTGACTGTATAGTTACTATATAGTTTATTATAACATCGTATATCGGAGGTACTTATGAAAGAAAAAGTATTGAACTTTGGCAATAGATGTTTAGAAGAAATTACGATAAAGAAGATCTTAATTATTATGTTAGGAGCTGGTATTTGTAGCTTTGGAATTCATAATATTCATCAAAGAACTAATATTACTGAAGGCGGTGTTATCGGTTTGATGTTACTGATAGAACATTGGTTACATATTTCACCAGCTTATATCACACCGATTCTTGATTTGGCTTGTTATTTAACCGCTTTTAAGTATTTGGGTGGAAGTTTTATTGTGATTTCTATTATTTCAACATTCTTTGTATCTAGTTTCTATAAGCTTTGGGAACTATTTCCATTTATGTTACCAGACTTATCATCTAAGCCATTATTAGCTGCGATATTAGGTGGTATCTTTGTAGGTGCTGGTGTTGGTTTAATTGTAAGACATGGTGGTTCAAGTGGAGGAGATGATGCCTTGGCATTATCAATCTCAGAGGCCTTTAAATGGAAGTTATCGCGTGCTTATTTGTTTACTGATGTAACTGTATTGATCTTATCTTTAAGTTATATTCCTATATCACGTATAGTTTATTCATTGATTACGGTTACTATATCGTCTAACTTGATTGACTGGATTAAAGAATATTAATTCAGCCTTTTATTTTTATCGGCAAGATTACAGATTTTTGAGAGTTTCAATTTCATATGTTTGCCGATAAAATGATATACTATAAAAAACGATAGGAGCTTATATGGAATACCTTACAGTCAAAGAAATTGCGAATAAATGGAATATATCAGATCGTAGTGTTAGAAATTATTGTGCTATTGGGCGGATTCCTGGCGTTTATTTAAAGGGTAAAGTTTGGCTTATTCCTGAAGATGCAAAAAAACCGGTCCGAAATAAAAAGGAAGAGACTTTATTAGAAATTTTACAAGATGAAAAGGATAACAAATATTCTGGTGGAATTTATCATAAAACTCAAATAGATTTAACTTACAATTCTAATCATATTGAAGGTAGTCGTTTGAGTCATGATCAAACACGTTATATTTTTGAAACAAACACCATTAACATGGAGGGTGAAATTGTAAATGTTGATGATGTTGTTGAAACAACTAATCATTTTCGTTGTATAGATATGATTATCGATAATGCTAGAGCACCTTTGTCAGAAAAACTAATAAAAGAATTGCATTTTATTTTAAAGAACGGAACTAGTGATTCTAGAAAAAGTTGGTTTGCGATAGGTGAATATAAAAAGAAACCAAATATAGTTGGTGGTATGGAAACGGTTTTACCGGAAGAGGTTGGCGAAAAGATAAAGAATATATTAAAGGAATATAATGGAATTAAGAAAAAGACATTTGATGATATTCTTGATTTCCATGTAAAGTTTGAGAGAATTCACCCATTTCAAGATGGCAATGGTAGAGTTGGCAGATTAATTATGTTCAAGGAGTGCCTGAAGTATAATATTGTCCCATTTATTATTGATGATAGTTTAAAAATGTTTTATTATCGTGGATTAAAAGAATGGGATAATGAAAAAGGTTATTTAAGAGATACTTGTCTAACTGGACAAGATAGATACAAAGTGTATCTAGATTACTTTAGAATTAAGTATTAATTGTTTATATATCGTGTAAGAAAAAAGAGGTGTTATTATGGCAAAACTAGAAAGAGAAATGAATTGTAACTTTGATGAATTAATTGTGCATATTGAAAAAGGAATCTTAGATGGTAGTATATCTGCAACTATAGAAGATAAAAGTGACTTCATTAATGGTGATGCAAGATGTAGCGTAAGAGTATTTGAAAGATATAGTACTTTTGGTGGCAATCGTTTAAGTTTAAATGTCACACTATTTCAAGTAGGTGATGGACCGATTAAAATATCAGTTATTTCATCGGGTGGTAGTCAAGCAGTATTCTTAAAAGTTAATACTTTTGGTGAGACTGCTTTCTTGGAATGTTTAGAAAATATTTTAGATAGAATGTAAGGAGAATTATTTTATGTTAGAAGTTGGGATTAAAGCACCGGATTTTGAATTACCTGATCAAAATGGTGATATGCACAAATTGAGTGAATATTTAGGAAAGAAGGTAATTTTGTATTTTTATCCAAAAGATAATACGCCAGGTTGTACTAAACAAGCTTGTGGTTTTTCTGAATTATTTCCACAGTTTAATGAAAAGGGTGCGGTAATACTTGGTGTTAGCAAGGATTCTATACCTTCTCATAAGAAATTTGAAGAGAAGTATGGACTAACATTTACATTATTATCAGATACTGAACGTAAGGTTATTGAACTTTATGACGTTTGGAAAGAGAAGAAAAATTACGGTAAAGTTTCAATGGGTGTAGTTAGAACTACTTATTTAATTGATGAAAATGGCTTTATTATAAAGGCTAATGATAAGGTGAAGGCTAGTGATGATCCTAAGAATATGTTGAAGGAAATTGTTTAATGAAAATTATATTATCTCCTGCTAAGAAGATGAAAAAGGATGATGATCTTGGATTTTATGACTTACCTGTTTTTTTAGATAAGACAAAAGAGATTCTTAAATGTTTAAAGAGTTTAAGTAAGAATGAATTAAAAGAAATCTGGAAGTGTAATGAAAAGATTGCGGATGAAAATATAGATAGATTGGAAAAGATGAATCTTGAAGGTGACTTAACGCCGGCAATCTTAGCTTATGATGGTATAGCTTATAAATATATGGCTCCTTCGGTGTTTGAAGATAGTCAATTTTCTTATATTCAAGAACATCTAAGAATGTTGTCAGCCTTCTATGGCGTCTTGAAACCTATGGATGGTGTAAGACCATATCGATTAGAAATGCAGGCAAAACTAAGGGTTGGTGATTATAAAGATTTATATGCCTATTGGGGTGATAATTTATATAAATCTATAGTCGATGAAAGTCATGTGATTATTAATTTAGCATCTAAAGAGTATTCTAAATGCATTGAGAAGTATTTAAATGAAAGGGATAGATATATCACAATAACTTTTTGTGAGTTGCTTAATGGAAAACTTGTGACCAAAGGAACTTATGCTAAGATGGCTCGTGGTGAAATGGTAAGATATATGGCTGAGAATAATATTTCTAATGTTGAGGATATTAAGAATTTTAATAGACTAGGCTATGTATATAGAAATGATTTATCTTGTAATAAGGAATTTGTTTTTGAAAGGGTTAGACAATGAAGAAAGTATTATTTGTTTGTCATGGGAATATTTGTAGAAGTCCTATTGCAGAATATGTGTTTAAGTATAAGACAAAGGGCATGGATTGTTGCTGTGAATCACGTGCTTTAAGCAACGAGGAAATAGGTAATGATATCTATCCTGGTTCTAAAAAGGTATTGGATAAGCATCATATACCATATGATAGGCATTATGCTAAGAGGATGACTCTTGATGATTACAATGATTATGATGAAATTTATATCATGGATAGTTCAAATGAAAGGTTAATAAATAGAATGTTTGATGATGTTGATCATAAGATTTCTAAATTAGCGCCATTTGATATTGAAGATCCTTGGTATACAGGGAATTTTGACAAAGTTTTTGATGAAATTAGTAAGGCGATAGATTGTATAATTAAAACATGGTAGAAATATTTGATTTAACAAGAAAAAAAGAGCTAGAAGTTTATTTTAAGGATATTGAAGAATATTATAAAAAGACTCTAGAGGTATTAGGAATTAGCGATGATTTGGACTTGTCTTTAATCATTGTAGGCAAGAAGAAAATAAGAACAATTAATAGAGATTATCGTAATATTGATAGGGAAACCGATGTTATTAGTTTTGCGAATATCGATTCAGATGATTATGATTACTTATGTGAGGATGTTAATCTTGGCGATATTTTTATTAATACTGATAGAGTTTTCTCACAAGCTAAGAAATATGGCCATTCTATAAAAAGGGAATTTGTCTTCTTGTTTGTTCATGGCATGCTTCATTTATTAGGCTATGATCATATGGTTAAAGAAGATGAAGATGTAATGTTTGGTTTACAAGAGAAGATTGTTGGTGATCTTAAATGAAAAAGTTTGCCTATGCTTTCACAGGTTTAAAAGAAGCAGTAAAAGAAAAGTCTGTTTTAACTCAAGTAATTTTGGGAACTCTGGCTGTTATTGGTGGTGTAATTATTAAATTAGATTACTATGAATGGTTAGCTTTTCTTATTTGTATTGGAATGGTTATCAGTTTAGAGATTGCTAATAGCTGTATTGAAAGAATCTGTGATATGTATAAAACAGAATATGATGAAAGAATTAGAGTTATCAAAGATTATGCAAGTGCTGCTGTGCTTGTTGCGTGTATCTTTGCGCTTATAGTTTGTTTATTTGTATTGATAAGGAGAATTGTATAAATGAAGGAATTATTACTTGAAAAGGCTTTTGAAGCTATGGAGAATGCATATGCACCATATTCTAACTATAAAGTTGGTGCTTGTGTATTGACTAAGGATGGTACTTATATCAAGGGTTGCAATATTGAAAATGCTTCTTATGGGGCAACTAATTGTGCTGAGAGAACTGCGATTTTTGCGACTTATGCCAATGGCTATAGAAAAGAAGATGTCGTGGCCTTAGCTATCGTATCTAATGGCGATAGATTAGCTGCACCTTGTGGCATTTGTAGACAAGTCTTGAGTGAATTGATAGACTTAGATACACCGATTTATTTAAGTAATAAGTTGGATGAAAAGACAGTTACCATTAAAGAACTGTTACCTATGAATTTTGAGATGAAGGATGTAATCAGATAGATGAAATCAGGTTTTATTGCGTTAATTGGAAAGCCTAATGCAGGTAAGTCTACTTTAATTAATACGATTTTAGATCGCAAGGTAGCTATCGCAACTTATAAGGCACAAACTACTAGAAATTCTATTCAAGGAATTTTGAATAAGGATGATATACAGATTGTTTTTGTGGATACTCCTGGTATCCATGAAGCTAAGAATTACTTGGGCACTTATATGAATAAAGAAGCTTATGCTCAAGCTGATGGTGCAGATATTATCTTTTATTTAGTTGATTCTTCTAAGGGCTTAAATAATGAAGATAAAGCAGTTTTAGATAAATTGTTTAGTTTTGATATTCCTGTCTTCTGTGTTTTTAACAAGATTGATGAAGTTAATAAGGAAAAGCTAATGGAAAGATGTAACTATGCAAGTAGTCATTATGATTTTAAAGAAATCATTCCTATTAGTGCCCAAAATAAAACAAATATTGATGAATTATTAAAAACTGCTGAAAAGTATTTAAACGAAGGACCTTTGTATTATCCAACCGATCAAACTGAAGTTACTTCTTTAGAATTTAAGATTTCAGAGATTATTAGAGAAAAGATTATCCTTTTTACTTCTCAAGAAATCCCTCATTTTACAGCTGTAAAGATTGATGAATTCAAGAATTTGGATAATAAGGCGATAATTACAGCTTCTATTATTGTTAATAAGGAGTCTCATAAGGGTATTATTATTGGCAAACAAGGTTCTATGCTTAAGAAGATTAATATGTCTTCTAGTAAGGATATCAAGGAATTACTTGGCAAGAAGGTTTATCTTAACTTGTTTGTGAAGGTTGAAGAAGACTGGTTGAATAAGTCTAAGAAGTTGTTTGACTTAGGTTACTTTAATGAATGATAAGGTAGAGGGTCTAGTATTAAAAATAAGTGATTATAAGGAAAATGATCTTTTGATTGACTGCCTCACATCAGATCATCTTTTCTTTTCTTTTGTAGCTAGGGGTTCAAAAAAAACTAGTAGTCATCATCATTTTTATAATTTTTGTTTATATGAATTTTTAATTGATTATAAAGATAATAAGACGATGTATACAGTTTATGATAGAAAACTATTGGAGAATTATTATGACGATAATATGAAACTGATGGCTTTTAAGGATATCTTAGCTGAAGTATCTATTAAGTCTAAAGAACTTAGAGACTATGATATGTTTGATAACTTATTGTTTGTGTTTAGGAATATGAACAGTAGAAATTGTTACTTGATGGGATCACTTTATTTATCATATATCTTAAAGATATCAGGCATTAGCCCCGAAGTAGATCAGTGTGTAATATGTTCAAATAAAAAAGTAGTTTCTATTTCTAAGCGACTTGGTGGTTTTGTATGTCTAAATCATGTTCAAGGTGAAGATTTAATGGAAGTGGATACTTTGAAAAAGTTTCGTTTAATTAATAAAGCTTGTTTTGAAAATTATGATGTAATAAAGGATATTGATTTTAGTTTTGATGATTTTAAATTGTTGGTTGAATTTTATGAAATGAACAGTGAAATTAACTTAAAATCTTTTAAAATATATAAGGAATTGTTTGAATAAAATGGCAAAGAAAAAGAAAAGAAGACTTAGAATTGGTAGATTAATATTCTTGATAATATTATTGTCTTTAATATTGGGCGGTTTAATTTACGCTTTATATGAAATTGAGACTAAAAATGAAGCATTCGATAAGGATGTCACTATCAATGAAATGGATTATAGCGATATGAAGGAATTAGATTTGGATTTATATTCTAAGTCTTATATGTTGGTGCGTTTAAATGATTTTAAGGTTCTTTATGGCAAAAATATCTTTGATAAGTTTTATCCAGCTTCATTAACTAAAGTGGTTACTCTCGATACAGTTGTTAAGAATACGAATGATTTAAATGAGTTTTCATCAATTTCAAATGATGATTATACAAGATTAATTGAAGCGAATGCTTCTTTGGCTGGCATTAAAGTCAATTATGATTATACTTTGAAGGATTTGTTGTATGCTTTGGTGTTACCTAGTGGTGGTGATGCTGGCTTAGCTTTAGAAAATTATTTTAGTAGCCAAGGGAAAGATCTCATCAGTTTGATGAATAGTAATCTAAGTAGTTTGGGCATTAAAGACTCTCATTTTACCAATACTACTGGTTTACATGATGAAAGTCTATATACAACTTTAGATGATTATGCGCGCGTTGTGATTGATACTTTGAATAATGCTGATGCAAAGGAAATCTTGAAGTCATATCGTTATACTTTGGATGATGGCATTACGGTTAGAAGCACTTTAAGAAGTTTAGAGAATTATTTTGATGAGATCACGATATATGGTGGTAAAACTGGTTTTACAGGTGAGGCAGGAGAGAATCTAATGGTTCTATATTCTACTGGTGGCAGATCTTATTTGTTGATTTTAGCTAGTGCACCTGGTAATCCTTATGTAGCTAATGAAAACTATCATTTTATTGATGCGGTTTCTGTATTAGAATATTTATATAACTAATTGTTAATTGTTAATTTGAAATTAAGAAGTGGTGGAAAGAAATATGAGAATTGTAACTGTTGGGACTAGTAAAATTTGTTCATTATTAATTGAAGCTTTTAAAATGGCTAATGTTGAAGTTTTTGCCTGTGTTGGTAGAGATGCTGTGAAAACCGAAGAGTTCGCAAGAGCTAATAATGTTAGTTATAATGCCAATGATTATGATGCGGTTTTAACTTCAGATATCTTTGATACTATTTATTTAGCTCTTCCTAATCATCTGCATTATTCATATGCAAAGAAAGCCCTACTAGCAGGGAAGAATGTTATTTGTGAGAAACCTATGTGTTCTAACTTGGAAGAAGCAAAGGATTTGGTTTTATTAGCTAATTCTCAAAAGTGCTTCTTATTTGATGCGACTACTACTCTTCATAATTTAGCTTTTAAACAATTGAAGGATGATATTAAAAAAATTGGTCGTATTAGAACGGTTAATGTGGATTTTTATAAGTATTCTTCTAAATATGATCGATTTAAAAATGGTGAAGTTACTAGTGCTTTTAATCCTGAAATGTCAGGTGGTGCTTTAATGGATTTGGGTGTATATAATCTTTCGCTTATTATAGGCTTATTTGGATTGCCTAAGGCTGTTAAGTATTTCCCTAATATTGAAAAAGGTATTGATACTTCTGGTGTTGCGATTTTAAAGTATGATGATTTTATTGTAAATTTTATTAATGGTAAGGATGCTAATGGTGGCAGCGGTTTTTCTATCAGGGGTGAAG
>CAKUTY010000022.1 GCA_934692455.1 uncultured Erysipelotrichaceae bacterium | reverse complement strand
ACAGTGGCACAAATAGCCAAATCCTTACTAACATCCTTAGAATTCTTTAGACAATAGATTAACTGGGAAACTGATATACCAGATAAGAAAAAGCCTGCAACTAGTCTTGCGATACATATTTGTATTTCAGTCTTACTGATGCCGAAGAATACTTGCATCACACCATAGCCTAATAGGCCAATGGACAAGATTTTGGCACCACCATACTTCTCTGATAATTTAGACCATAATGGTGAAAATAAGAAGTTGGTTAGGGCCATACAGGCAAAGGCTACCCCAAACATATAATCATGAAGCCCCAACTCTTTAATAAAAGTTGGGGTTATAGGATGGGCAAAATTAGCTGCCAAAGAATATAAGAATATTAAAAAGAATAATATTTTAGTAGAAACTCTTTTCATTATTTGACCAAATGGAAATTCTCTTGTCTTCCAGCTAAGAAATAAACCTTATCATCAGTAAATAAGACATCAGTTTCTAGTCCCAAACAGAACTTTGTATCATGCCATTCTTTTAAAGTAAACTCACAATTTAGTTCCAAAGAATAAGCAGTATTGTTGTACATAGGATAAGTACCATTCTTACCACCAACACCTTGTTGCTTATCAAATAAACCAATAGTTGGACCAGCTGCATGACCGTTATAGCCAATTGGATGAGTATATAGACATGGATTTAAACCTTCTTTTTTTGCTTTGTCTAAAGATAACTTAAGAATCTCATTACCACTTCTACCCTCTTTAAAGAAACTAACAACGATATCTTGGAAACGGTTAACATCCTTCATACACTTCTTTAAATAATCAGGAGCATCGCTTTCACCATACTTTAAGATATAAGCATTCTCTTGAGTATCCGTGCATAGACCTAAATAATTAAAACCGACATCGCAGTGCAACATGTCGCCTTGTCTAATAACATCTTCTTCTTCAAATTGACCTACACCATCTCTAATAATAGAAACCTCAAAGTCAAACCAAGGAACAAGTCCCATTCTGGTTACCTTCTCTAGCATCCAATACTTAACATCATGGTTTGTGGTAACACCTGGAATAATAACCCTACTAGAGAACGCTTCATCAATCATCGAATGAGCAATCTCCATAATACCGTTATAAGCTTCCATCTCTGGTTTAGTTCTTGTCTCCAACCAACCAACACAAATTTCATCAGCAGGCACAATCTTTGACTTCATATCATCATCAAAGCACTTAACGATCTCATCATACATCGACTTGCTCAAACCATCCGCAAAGGCAAAGTCACGTGAGATATTTAGTCCAATCTTGCTAACATTTGCTTCCTTGATTAAACGAGCTAAACATTCAAATTGTGTTTCAGCCTTACTTGGATCCTTGCACCAAATAGAATCTTTTTGATTAATCCATGATGCTGTATAGAATTCATCCAGGCCAACATTGGGTCTTGTGATAGAGTATCTTAAGACCTCATCACCCTTTAACACAAACAACAAAATTGTAGTTCTTCTGGCATTCATCATAGCCGTAGGTGTTAAAGATCTAAGTACTGGATCCTCATTATATTCATCGCAGGCAACCACCCAACAATCAATACCACTTCTTTTCATGACCATTGGTAATACTTCCTTATAACGAAGTCTTAGCCAGTTATCAACTACCTTTTCTCTATCTCTATAAGATAAAATCTTTTCATTAAAATCATCTAAATGACTTACGCTCTTATATAAAAAATCTTCATTACTAATCATTTGAATTCTCCATAAACAATTTCTTAATTTCTTTTACTGCCTCATCAATATTGGTATTCTTAACTTGATTCTTAAATAATGGGGCAATCTCCATTTCCATTCTGGCCTTATTAATACGAGCATTAGCACTAGCTAAATCATCACCATAAACATCCATGATATGTTTCTCTAACTCTTCCATATTCTCAGGTACAATGAATACCGCCAAAGCATCAGGTAAGTTTAGTTTAAGGGGTCCTACACCCTCAGCCTCTACTTCAATCAAGACATTCTTACCATTATTTAATAAGAAATTAACTTGGCTTTTTGGGGTTCCGTAATAATAACCATTAAATTCGGTATATTCTAAGAATTCCTTATTCTTTACCGCATTGGCAAAGAAGTGATAATCCACAAAGTAATAGTCCCTTCCATCTTCTTCACTAGCCTTCTTAGGACGTGTTGTCATAGAAATAGATTCAATTAAAGCTAAATCTTTATCAGCCAACAATTTCTTTTTAATGGCGCCTTTGCCAACAGAACTAGCACCAGATAAAATTAATACTTTTCCCTTTATCATTACTTACACTCCTTAATCAAACCAGTTAATACAACATAGCCTCTACCAAAAGATTCGAGGTCGAGTCTTTCATCAGGTGTATGAATATCCTTCATAATAGGACCATAGGTCAAGATATCCATATCATCACTAATAGCGGCAAAGATACCGCACTCACAACCTCCATGAGTTGCCTCTTCTAATAATGGCTTATGATAAATCTTTTCGATTATCTTATTTAATTTATGACGCATATCACTATTTGGCTTATAGTTCCAACCAGGGTAACGAGCACTTACAGAAACATCTACATTAAATATATCTGCTAGAGTACTAATCTCTTCAATCATATGGTCGATGCTGCATTCTAGAGCACTTCTTAGCGAACTTGTAATGATTAACTTGTTATCTACTGTATTGATAATACCTAGGTTCAATGATGTTAAAGTTAATCCTTCAATTGCCATTGAACGATGTTTAAAGCCATTAGGTAATAGGAAGATATAGTCGATGATTTCTTTACTAAGTTTAGTTTCAACTACTTTATCTGCTGATGTTACTTCTTCCAATACACACTTAAATCCATTATCAGAGAATTCCAATTCCTTTTTAATATTTATAATTGATTGATCAACAGCCTTTTTAATATCACTATAATTAGTATCACTACTAAAGATGACTTCACATTCTCTAGGAATGGCATTATCCTTAAGACCACCATTGGCACTAACTAGATTGACTTCGCATTTTAATTCCTTAAGAATTCTAAATGCTAGCTTATTCGCATTACCCTTTTCCTTATGAATCTCACCACCAGAGTGGCCACCACTTAAACCTGATACAAATAATCTATAGGTAGGTTTATAGTTATCAACATATTTCAAATCAAATGTTTGAGTTACGATACAACCACCAGCTGATGAAATACCGGTTGATACTTCTCCGCCTCCATCTAGACATATCATTCTTCTTGACTTAAATAATGATGTATCAAGTTTTAAGGCACCACACAAGCCTACTTCTTCCTGTACGGTGAAGACACATTCTAAGGCAGGATGAGACAAAGTATCATCATCCAAAATAGATAACATATAGGCAACACCGGTTCCATCATCCGCGCCTAGTGTAGTACCTCTTGCCTTTAGCCATCCATCCTCTACATATAAATCTAGAGGATCTTTCTTAAAGTCATGATTTGAATCTTTATTCTTTTCACATACCATGTCCATATGAGCTTCAAGTAATAATGGGGCACTAGATTCGTACCCAACACTTGCATCTTTATAAATGATGACATTATTAAAGGTATCTTTGATGGTTTTGAGGTTGTGATCAACACCAAACTTGTAAATATAATCCGCTATTCTTTCCTCATCATAAGAACCATGAGGAATCTTAGCAATTTCATTAAAATAGAAACAATATGGTTTACTTAAATCAAACATTATTCTTCCTCCTTCAAATACTTATTCATCCAAGCAGTAATTTCTTCTAGTCTCTTGATTCTATGAAGTGGTTTACCACTTCTTGATAATTCATGATTTTCACCCTTAAACGCCACAATCTTAGTATCAATACCGTTACATCTAATAGCAGTAAAATATTGTAAAGCTTCGCTTAAGGTACAACGATAATCCTCTATTGAATGAATAAACAATAAAGGTGTCTTAACATTGTTGGCATACTTAAGTGGTGACATAGACCATAGCTCATCATGACAATTATGCAAGTCAGTAAAATTCATCTCATATGGGAAGTCGATACCATAATCTGAGGCACATACTTCAGTAATCATATTAGAGATTGATCTTTGTGTTGCAGCGCACTTAAATCTATTAGTATGAGAAACTATCCAGTTAGTCATATAACCACCATAAGAACCACCAGTTACACCTACTCTATCTTTATCAATCTGTGGATATTGTCTTAAGACTTCATCAGTAAAGTCCATTAAATCTTCAAAGTCCTTACCACCCCATTGTCTTCTTAAATCAGCAAAGTCATTGCCTCTACCATCGCCTCCTCTTGGATTACAGAAGAAGACGATATAACCTAAAGAAACCCAATATTGCATCTCATGATAGAAGATTTCACCATAGGCACACTTTGGACCACCATGGATATCTAGTATTGCAGGATACTTCTTATTTTCATCAAAATCTTCAGGAAGTAAGACCCAGCCTTGAATCTTAGTCTTCTTATTTAATGTAATACGATTAGGCTTAGCCACATAGTATTCACTTAAATCATTTAAATGAGTCAAAGTCTCGCCATTTAATTGTTCTACTTCTTGTAGTCTATTAGCTAATGTAGTAATACGATAAATCTTATTATCGACAACTACCGCATCATCAACTGTGCCTTCAAAATCACTTAAACAAACTAACTTATCATTATCGATTGTGAATAGTTCACTTCTACTTCCTTTTGAAGCTGATAGGAAGTATGGCTTACCATCTATTTTTCTAAACTGTGAGTATTTACCATAATGAATATCAGTACCTACTGTGTTATATAAACTAAGGTCACTGTCGATATATAGTTGGCATTTTCCATCTATTAACTTATAGAACTTGGGATTCTCTAGCCATCCTGTTTCTTTTCCAAAAGAAGCTACTACGATGATGTCATCATTTAAATAAAAACTTCTAGTGATAATCATGGTTTCATCAGTTAATTTATGAATAGTCTTACTTAAGACATCATATTCATAAACACTGCCAAACTTCTTTTTATATGTTGAAAAATCAACGCCACTCATTAATATCTTATTTTCCTTATAATCAAAGGATTCAACATCAAGGGTAGGCGGTGTAATTTTTTCTATTTCCAAGGTAATTTTATCTATTATAAACAATGCGTTACGATTGCCATTGATGACTCCTGCTCCGTTAAATACGAAAGGATATTCATCAAGGACAATATAATCTTTATTGTCATCTTCTTCTTTAATTAATTCTTCCTTCTTATCATTACTATACATATAATAATCAGGATGATTTACTTTAATGGTTGCCGCTACTAAATAATGATTATCGTCATATTTTTGAATTTCATTCACATCTAGTGGCAACACAAAAGACCTAATTTCTTCACTTGTTTCAGGATCTAAAACCACAATCTTAGTTTGAGTCTTTTTAGCTTCCTTATCTACCTCGCCAATAAGAACTTCGTTTTCATCTACATAATATAGAGGTAGTTTATCCACATAATCCTTAACAACACTTTGACTATTAGTATTTAAATCATACTTTAATAGTCTTTGACAATAATCACTTTTATCTTCTTTTACTTTTGTATCTATAAAGAATAAAGCATTCTTAGATGCGTTTAATGAAGAAAGAAAATGATACTTACAAAAATCTGATATACCAATTTTTTTCATATATTCTCCTTTAAAACAGTGGCAAATAGCCTCGCTACTTGCCACTATAAATAATTAACAATTACTTAGATTCAGGTACTTGTACAAACCAGAATGTTGAGTTACCTTGAGCTGAGTTAATAGCACCAGTCATACCAGCAGGCTTTAAGCATACTGTTTGATAACCAAACAATGGACATACTTGAGCAGTAGTTTCTACTAAGTACTTTTCAGCAGCATGTAAAGCATCAATTCTTTCTTGACCAGTTAGCTTATTAGCTTCTTCGATCATAGTATCGTAAGTCTCATCGCCCCAAGAAGCACAAGTTTGATAAGCTGTAGTAGCCATATCTAGGTAAGACATAGAATCTAGGTAGTCAGCAGACATAGCACCTCTTGCTGTTTCATAGTTACCATTGTCATCTCTATCTGAGAAGAATACTCTGACATCACCTGTCTTTAATACTAGGTTGATACCTACTTCAGCAAGTTGAGCCTTTACAACAGAGGCAACAGTATCATGCATAGTATTTTGGTTATAATAGTATTCAATAGTAACTGGATTATCAACAGAATAACCAGACTTAGCTAATAATTCGATAGCTTGCTGTTTATCATAAGTTACATAATCACCACCAACTTCTCTGAAGTCACCTTCAGCTGCTGTAATACCCTCAGGTACAAAGCCCGTTAGAGGATAGTAAGCATCGCCTGCAGCAAGGGCATCAACGATTTCTTGTCTATTGATAGCTAATTGGAAGGCTCTTCTTACATTTACATCTAATAGAACTGGGTTAGTATTTGTAGCTTCTCTTGTGTTAAATTCAATGTAGTAATTAATTACTGAAGGATAAATATCAAGGTTATCACTATCAGCATACATACTTGTTACAGTAGCTGCATCAACAGCAGTAGCGTAATCAATTTCACCAGTTTGGAATGCCATTAATTCAGCTTCCATATCTTCCATAACAACAGCAGTTAAAGTTTCAATAGTAACCTTATCAGCATCACAGAAGTTTTCATTCTTAACCATAACAACCTTATCTGCTCTATCGATTGAAGAATACTTGAAGGCACCACTTGTAGGAACATCGGCGCTTTCAGCATATGTATAATCACCACTTGGAGCATAGTCACTTCTTACTGCATAGAATACACCACCTGATAATAGTGATACAAAGTAATCACATGGCTTAACAAGTGTAAATACTAGAGTACTATCATCCTTAGCTTCAACGCCTGTTAAATCAGTCATTGAATCAACATCAGCACCATCATACTTGTCAGCACCAACTAGATTATTAGTAATCCAAGATAAGTATGTAGCTTCCCCACTACCGATTGATAAGGCATGCTTAACACCATATACATAATCAGCAGCAGTTACTTTTTGTCCATCAGACCAAGAATTATCTTTAAGTGTTAGTGTATAAACTAGGCCATCATCACTAACTGTATAATCACTAACTGCACAAGGTTCAACACCTTGTTGAGTTAATTGGAATAGTGGATAAGATGTTTGGTTCAATACATAAGAACCAATAGAGTCAGATGCGATAGCAGGATCTAGATAAGCAGGAGAACCACCAATAGCGTATGTAAAACTTGTCTTATAAGTCACATCGCTAGTGTCACCGCCTTCACTTTCATCTTTAGAACCACAAGCAACTAAAGACAAAGTCATCAAAGCTGTTAGGGCAAACACAACGATTTTGTTTAATTTTTTCATATATCTTCCTTTCTACCTCTCATACAAGAAGCACGCAACCAGTCTATTTCCGACTTTCACAAATGGAGGCACATGTTCCTTACAACGTTGTGTGGCCTTTGGACAACGTGTAGAGAACGGACAGCCACTTGGGGGATTTATAGGTGAAGGAATTTCACCTTCAAGTACTATCCTCTTTTTAGCCTTGGCAATATTTGGATCCGAAATCGGAATAGCTGACAATAAGGCAACCGTATATGGATGTAGAGGACGATGATAAACATCGTTACTTGGACCAACTTCCATCATATGTCCAAGATACATAACACCAATACGGTCAGAAATGTGTTTTACCATACTTAAGTCATGGGCAATGAACAAGTATGATAGGTCCATTTCTTTTTGAATATTTTTAAGCAAGTTAATAACTTGCGCTTGAATTGAAACATCTAGAGCTGAAATAGGCTCATCACAGACAATAAACTTTGGATTAACTGCTAAGGCTCTAGCGATACCAATTCTTTGTCTTTGACCACCAGAGAATTCACTTGGGTATCTTCTGATATGGTCAGGTTTTAGACCTACAATCTTTAATAGTTCAACAACCCTATCTTCTCTTTCCTTATCACTCTTATAGATATTGTGAATAATCATTGGTTCCTTAATGATTTCACCAACAGTCATTCTAGGATCAAGAGAAGCATATGGATCTTGGAAAATCATCTGCATATCCTTACGGAAAGCCTTTAGTTCACTTCCTTTTAAGCTAGAAACATCTTTTCCTTCAAATTCAATATGACCACTTACTGGTTCATATAATTTAACGATGGTTCTACCAAGTGTTGACTTACCACAACCTGATTCGCCAACTAAGCCAAAGGTCTCATTTTTGTTTACTTCAAAACTAACACCATCAACAGCCTTTACAATTTGTTTCTTAGAAAAGATTCCTTTAGTGACATCAAAATGAGTCTTTAAATCTTCAACTTTTAAAATTACTTCATCACTCATTTACATCACCCCACACCTTCTTAGCCATTTCTTCATTAAGCCAACATTTGCATGTATGACCCTTGTTGAACTCTTTTTCTTCTGGCATATATTCTTTACAAATTCTCATCGCCTTTGAGCATCTATCCACAAACGGACAACCCTTTGGTGGATTTAATAAGTCAGGTGGTGAACCTGGAATTGGTTCAAGTTCCTTTTCCTCACCATCCTCAGGATGAGCTACACAATTTAGTAAACCCTTAGTATAAGGATGCTTAGGATCATAGAAGATATCCTGATCGCTTCCTTTTTCTACTAATTTGCCACCATACATGATGCAAACTTTATCACAAAGTTTTGCGACAACACCTAGGTCATGGGTAATCATGATGACAGCAGCATTTGTTTCTTTTCTTAAATTATCAATAAGCTCCAAGACTTGAGCTTGAATAGTAACATCTAGAGCCGTAGTTGGTTCGTCCGCAATAATTACTCGAGGGTTACAAGTAAGTGCTATCGCAATGACAATTCTTTGTCGCATACCACCTGAGAATTCAAAGGGATATTGTTTTATTCTTTTTTCAGGAGATGGGATACCAACTAGTCTCATAAGTTCTAAGGCTCTTTCAAAAGCTTGGGCCTTAGTCATATTGGTATGATTCATAAGAGGCTCAATTAATTGGGTTTCAATCTTTAATACGGGATTTAGAAAGGTCATAGGATCTTGGAAAATCATCGCAATTTTGTTTCCTCTTAATTGACGCATCTTAGCATCATATTCTTTTTTATTCTTAAAGTGGCTTGGTGATATGTCTTCTCCATCAAAGATTATTTCACCCTTTTCAACTACCCCATTAGCGGCAAGTAGGCCCATAATAGAGTACATTGTCTGTGACTTACCACTACCTGATTCACCGACAATTCCAATTACTTCACCTTCATTTAGAGAAAGTGATACATCATTAACAGCCTTAACCTTGCCTTGGTCAGTATTGAATGATGTTGTTAAGTTTTTAATTTCTAATAATGACATATAACTACCTCTGTTTAGCTTGGAAAGCTTCACCAACACCATCACCGACAAAGTTTAGAGAAAGACATGTAAGTGATATTGCAAGGACTACCCAAATGATTTGGATTGGATAGGTAAAGAATAATCCTCTACAATCGTTTGCCAATTTGCCCCAAGAAGGAATAGATGGATCTAGGCCAATGCCCACAAAACTTAGGAAGGCTTCTGTGAAGATGGCAGATGGCACCAACATGGTTAAATTGACAATAATAGGGCCAATGGCATTTACGATTAAGTGATTAATTAAAATTCTTTTATGGCTAGCGCCCAATACTTTTTCTGCCATCGCAAATTCCATTTCTTTAATCGAACGAACTTGTTGACGAACTTGTCTAGCCATACCTACCCAAGATGTGAAGCAAATTGCGAACAACATCGCAGGGATAGTGTTGCCAAAGATCATTAGGATAAGGATGACATATAACAAGGTTGGGATGGAATCTAGAATATCAACGATTCTCATCATGACCATGTCGACTTTGCCACCAACATATCCTGCAATACCACCATACAAGACACCAATAATCAAGCAAATAAAGGCACTTGCGAAGGCAATTGATAGAGAAATACGGCCTCCGTACATTACTCTGACAAAGATATCTCTACCAAGTTTGTCGGTTCCAAAGGGATGGTCTAAACTTGGCATGGCATTTTTAAGAGCTATATTTTGGTCCTCAAATCCATATTTAGATAAGATAGGTACAAATATCGCCATTACTACCATGATGATTAGAAAGATAAGTCCAATCATCGCTAATTTATTTTTCTTATATCGATCCCAAACATCCCTTAGGAATGTTTTTGATTCCATGGCGATGAATTCGGAATTCTTTTCATCATCAGGAAGTTTCTCAAACATTTTTTCATTTAATTCTATGTTCATAAAACACCTCACTACTTATTTACTTTGATACGAGGATCAACCATAGCAGATACCACATCTGAGACAAGGGTCATGATAATGACAAGTGCTCCAAGTAGGATGGTTAGTCCCATGCATAATGTATAGTCACGATTTGAAATCGATGTTGTAAATTCTCTTCCAATTCCTGGAATTGAGAATAATGTTTCAATGACAAGGGAACCAGTAATCATGCCTGCAAACATTGGGCCTGCGTAGGTTATGACTGGTAACAAGGCATTTATAAGTCCATGTTTGATTACGACCATTGATTCCTTTGTTCCCTTAGATCTTGCTAGGGTAATGAAGTCACTACCCATCACGTCTCTTAATGATGATCTTGTAAGACGTGTAATTGTTGAAATAGGGGAAAATGATAGAGCCAAGACTGGCATTATGTAACTTGCGGGTGTTTCAAGCCCTACCACGGGCAACAATTTAAGGTTCACAGCCAACAAGATCATCATCAACATTGCCAACAAGAAGCCAGGCACGGATACACCAATGGTCGCTAGTATCGTTATTAACGAGTTGACCCATTGTTTATTCGTGAGTGCTGATATAACACCAAGAGTTATACCTACTAGCATTGATACTACAAAGGCGATAACACCAAGTTTTGCGGTAACTGGTAGTCTTGTTTTTATAATTTCCGTAACGCTTTGGCCTTTCTTAGAAATAGAAACGCCAAAGTCACCATGTATAACATTTTTCATGTAAACAACATATTGTTCACTAACTGGTTTATCTAAACCATACTTCTTATTTAAAGCTTCCATAGTGGCAGCTGGAATGGCCTTATTGTCTCTTGAAAATGGGCTACCAGGCATTGCCTTCATCCCAAAGAACACTATCGTAGCTAAGATAAATAGTGTAAATATTCCTAATAATAATCTCTTAACAATGTATTTAAACATCTAAACCACCTTCCTATAAAACTTTATACGAATTAATATACACCGAAATGTATATTCATTTTCATAAAACTTGAAATATTTTACATATAAATGTAACTTTTTTCATAAATAAATATAAAAAAATAAATTTCTTAAGAATAAAAAAAGCCGACTGTGCTATCATGTAGCTTATCGGCAAATTTTCTTAAATAATTCAACCCCTGTTTCAATGATATCATCATCAAATTTATACAAGTCATTATGTAAACTAGGACAATCGCCCATGCCTACAAAGAAGAACATACATGGGGCAAATTGTTTATAGAACCCAAAGTCTTCACTAGCTCTTATTGGGTCAGGTAGATATTCTAAACCATCAATTCTTTTAATTGTTTCTTCAACTAACTTAGGATCTGAATAGTTTTCATCAAAACGATCAAATTCTTCTATATGTACTTCAAACTTATCTTTTAATCTATCAAAGTAGTTTCTTACATATGTTTCTAAGATCTTTAGTTCCTTTTCTTTAGCAGCTCTCATGGTTAATGATATTTCACCATTAGCTGGAGAAATCCCAAAGTTTAAACTACCGACGTTTAGATTAATGATGGTAATCATTGCCAAGTTAGTAAAGGAATAATCTTTAAACTTAAATGGTTTATAGCCATAGAATTTAGATAGAGGTTCAATAGATTCTACAAATCTAGCAAGTTCATAAACAGGATTTAAACCTTTTTCAGGTTCTGAGGCATGACTTTGAACACCCTTTAGACTGATACGATAGCCAACAGAGGCACACATTACAGTCTCAGGACGATAATAGACAACATTCTTTTTTAAGCCCGGCATATTATGTAGTCCATAGACTTCATCTACTTTATATTTCTTAAATAGTGGTGCACACATTGGAGCTCCTGCGCCATTTTCTTCTGCTGCTTGGAATAAGTAAATAATATTTTTATCTACATTTTCATTCTCTAACATTGCCCCTAAGAGTATTGCGGTATGGCCATCATGGCCACAACCATGAAATGGTGCTCCTGATGAATTAAGTATCGCATCATGGTCAGCTCTTAGTACTATGGTCTTTCTTCCTTCCTTGAAATCCTTTAAACAATATAGCCATCCACCTTCATCATGAATCTCATACTCAGGCATATTCTCAGATATAAAATTTTTAATTATTTCCCTTGTATGTACTTCATGATTAGATGTCTCAGGGATAGAATGTAATAGATGTCGTAAACTTATAATTTTATTAAGATTTTCTTGTTTCATACCTTAATGATACGCCTTATTTACATTCGCTAATCAACTTAGTTAATACTTTATATGCTCTATCAAAAGATTCTAGCTCCAATCTTTCACTAGGTGTATGAATGCCCTCCATAATTGGACCATAAGTGATGACATCCATATCATCATCTATTGATGCGAAGACACCACATTCTAGTCCACTATGTTTAGCGATTTTTACTAGAGGTTTATGATAAATACTTTCAATAATCTCATTTAACTTATCACGCATATCACTATCAGCTTTATATTTCCATCCTGGATATCTAGAACCAACACTTATAGATACGTTAAACATTCTAGCAAGTACACTTATCTCATCAATCATATGATCAAGGTTACAGCCTAGGTTACTACGTAATGAAGATTCCATTACTATCTTATTATCTACAGTATTAATAATACCTAGATTTAATGACGATGTAGTTAATCCTTCAATAGCCATTGAACGATGTTTATGTCCATTAGGCAATAGGAAAACATAGTCTATTATTTGTTTACTTAATGTACTATCAATAACTTTATCTACCTTATCTATTTGATAGATTGAGCATTCAAATTGATTGTCAGAGAATTCAAGTTCTTTACCTATATCAATGACGCTTTGTTCAACAGCTTTATCAATTGTCTCAAAAGGTAATGATGAACTAAATTCAATTTCACATTCTCTTGGGATGGCATTGTCCTTAAGACCACCATGAACACTTATTAGATTAATATCACCACCTAATTCCTCAAGAATTCTAAAGGCTAACTTATTCGCATTACCCTTTTCAAGATGAATATCATTACCAGAATGACCACCACTTAATCCTGTTATAAACAACTTGTAACATGGCTTATCATTTGGAATATATTTTAAATCTAGACTTTGGGTAACAACACAACCACCAGCTGAAGTAATGGCAGTAGTTATTTCGCCATTACCATCAAGCGATATCATTCTTCTTGATTTAATTAAAGATGTATTTAAATTCAAAGCACCACATAACCCTACTTCTTCTTGTACTGTAAAGACACATTCAAGTTTTGGATGTTTTAAAGTATTATCAGCTAATATGGATAATATATAGGCAACACCAGCCCCATCATCAGCACCTAGTGTTGTACCTCTTGCCTTCAACCAACCATCTTCGACATATAAATCTAGAGGATCTTTCTTAAAATCATGGTCACTATCACCATTCTTCTCACATACCATGTCTAGATGTGCTTGTAATAATAGTGGAGCACTATTCTCATATCCTTTACTAGCTTCTTTATAGATAATGATATTGTTGAATTCATCCCGTATCGTTTCGAGCCCAGATTTGAGTCCAAAGTTATATACATAATCAGCTATTCTTTCCTCATCAAAAGAACCATGAGGTATCTTAGCTATTTCATCGAAATAGAAACAATAAGGCTTACTTAAATCAAACTTACACATAAACAATCACCTTCTTTATAAACATAATATACACCTATCTTTTTATGATGATTGATTGAATTTTTAAAATTTAAAATATCATTTATTGTGTCACGAATGACATTTTGTGACATTTTATGATATTTTGATGACATTTTGAATTTTATTGTGTCATTTATACTGTCATTTATTGTGTCAAATGACAGTAT
>CAKUTY010000021.1 GCA_934692455.1 uncultured Erysipelotrichaceae bacterium | reverse complement strand
CAAGTATATACAAGACAATTACCTGCTACGGGAGGTAATGGAATTAATGGTTACATTAAGTCAGGAGCAATGTTAATGTTGCTGACGGGGGTATTGTTATTGAAAAGAAGAAGATGATCGAAAATAGACAATACGTAATATATATGACTTATTACAATTATTCACAATTAATTAAGAAAGGGGAAAAATAATGAAATTGATGAAGAAATTACTTACAATACTATTTGCATTTATGATGGTATTAGCGACTACTACTATGGTATATGCGGATGAAGGCGTAAGTACAATAGAGAATGGAAAAATTACCATCGATAATGCAATCGATGGTAAAACTTATACAATTTATAGAATTTTTGAATTGGAAAGTTTTAGTGATGATGGAACAAATGGCAGATATGCTTATAAGACTGATAGTGAATGGAACACTTTTTTAAATAAAACTGAAATAAAAGATGTTTATATAACATTTGATGGTGAGTATATTAAGTGGAAAAGTGGTGCTAATGTAGATGAATTTGCTGCAAAAGCTTTAGCATATGCTAGAGAAAACACAGCTGCATTAACTGAAAAGAAAACTGCAACTGCTAGCTCTACAACAGTAACATTTGATGGTCTTAAATTAGGCTACTACTTGGTAGATTCAGGAGTTGGTGCATTATGCTCTCTTGATACAACAAATTTGACAGCAAATATTAAAGAAAAGAATAGTGTTCCTACTGTTGATAAGAAAGTACGTAAAGGTAGAGGTGCTCCTGAAGATATTACAAATGCTAATATAGGACAAGTTTTACAATTTGAAACAACTATAACCGTTGGAGATGGTCCGCAAAACTATGTATTGCATGATGTGATGGATGAAAGTTTAACATATGACCCAACTTCATTAGAAATCTCTTATAAAACGGTTGCAGGTGGTTCATTCGATCCTTTAGCTAACACAAATTACTCTACAACGACAAGTGATGGACACACATTTGATGTTAAATTTAACCAAACTTTTTTAAATACTCTAAATAAAGACAGTAAAATTGTGGTTTACTACAAAGCAACATTAAACGAAAAAGCTAAAATTGTAGATGCTAATAATAACAAGACGTGGCTTGTTTATGGTGATAATAATACAAGCAATTATGACACAGCAACTATAAGAACGTTCCGTATTCCTGTATTCAAGATTTATAAGCCAAATGCCACAGCTACAGAAACTCCTCTTGCAGGTGCAAAATTTAAATTAAGCACTAAACCTAATGCTGATCTAAATGATAATACTGATTTTATAAAATTTGTATATGACACCAATGACACTACTAATCCTGATAAAAATGTTTATCGAAAGGCATTAGACAGTGAAATTGCTACTATAGAAGTAGCGACTAATGATAAAGGATATGCTACTTTCCAAGGATTAGAAGCTGGAAATTATTATTTGTATGAAACTGAAGCGCCTAAAGGTTTCAACAAATTATCTGTACCTATTCAGGTTGAAATTAATATATATGGGTTCCTTCGTTCCGCAAGTCTAAACCAACCACTTCAAAATGTTCGTCCTAATGAACCAGTTAAAATAGAAAACAAGACTGGTACAGTACTACCTTCAACAGGCGGTGTAGGTACAACTATGATGTATATGGTGGGTGCTATGTTGTTGATTGGTTCAGGTGTATTGTTAATTACTAAAAAGAATATGAAATAGTTATCTAATTAAAGTAATAAGTCTTTTAGAAAGGCGTTAGATATTACATAAAACTGATAGATATTCATAAGAAAGAAAGGAGACAAGATTTATGAAGATAATTAAAAGGCTGACTACAATACTGTTTACGATCATGATGGTATTGGCGACTACTAATATGGTGTTTGCTACTGGAACTGGCTCTATTACTATTAATAATGCCATCAAAGATCAAACCTATAATATTTATAAAATCATGGAATTAGAAAGTTATAATGGCGATAATTACGCTTATAAATTATCTGATACTAATTGGATTGATTTTATAAAAAATACCGATAGACAACAAACTATTCAAATTATTGATGAAACAAATGGAATAGTTAAGTGGATTGCAGATAAAACAGATTCAACTGTTCAAGGTTTTGCTAAAAAGGCTCTAGATTATGCTAAAACTAAGAATCTACCTGCTACTGAAACTATAGTTGCAACTAGTACAACTGTAACTTTTGATTTTTTAGAGTTGGGCTATTATTTGGTTGATTCTAGTGCTGGCGCATTATGTAATTTAACAACCACTAATGACGATGCAACTATTGAAGAAAAGAATAGCGCCCCTACAGTTATAAAAAATGTAAGTACCTCAGGCGGTTTTTATTCAGATGAGGCTACTTACAATATAGGTGCACCTTTCTCAACAAGAATAACAATCACTGTTGGTAAAGGAGCACAAAATTATGTTTTACATGATAAGGCAGACCCAGGTTTAACTATTGATATTTCTTCTATAAGCGTAAGTTATAAAAATATAACGCAACCTAATAATAATACATTCTACAAAGTGGTTACTACTGGATTAGAGGGAACTGACCCATGTAATTTCCATATTGAATTCTTGGACTATTCAAGATTAACAGAAGGGGATACAATCCACGTTTATTACACTATGTATCTAAATAAAGATGCCAATCTTTATTATCACGATAATAAAAATAAAGCATGGCTTACTTACGGAGATGGGAATGTTCCAACAACTGAGAGCGAAGTCAATGTACAAACTTTACAATTTCAAATATTTAAATATTATGATGTTGCAGGTACAGAAACACCTCTTGCAGGCGTGAAATTCAAATTGACTGACAAAAATGGTGATGTTATTAAATTAATTAAATCTCAAGACGAAGATATAACTGTTGCAGGAAAGTATTTAACATATCGTCCTCTTGATAAAAACGAAACGGGGGGGGTTGGAGAATTTGTAACTCCTTCGTTGGGCAAGATTACAATTAAGGGTCTAGCCGCTGGAAAGTATTATCTAACTGAAATTGAAGCTCCTAAGGGCTATAACAAATTAAACAAAGATATAGAAATAGAGATTAATAGTGGTGGTGCTATCGAGTACAAAGAACGCGATTCTATGGGTCCTAGTTCAGTTGTCTCGTTTGATGAATTTATAAAAATCGAAAACAAAACTGGTACAGTATTACCTTCAACAGGTGGTGTAGGTACAACAATGATGTATATTGTGGGTGCTGTGTTATTAATTGGTTCAGGTGTAATATTAATTACTAAGAAGAATGTTAAATAATTGAGTTGTTATGGAGATGGTGGGGGTCATCATCTCCTTCTACAACATTAAGGAGAGGAGCTGTAATTGTGAGGAAGCATATAAGTACAATTATTTTATGTATTACTTTTATTACAGGCTTGTCCTTACTGTTGTATCCAACGGTAAGCAATTATTGGAATGCTCAGCATCAAACACAGGCTGTTGTTGATTATACTGAGAGAATTGAGAAGATGGATGATAGTGAAAAGCTGAATGAGATAGGTCGGGCTGAGGATTACAATTCTATGTTGATTGACAACGGTAGAAGATTTAGTCCTAGTAAACAAGAAGATGAATTGTATCGTGGTATATTAAGCATTGATGATAATGGGATGATGGGCTATATCACTATACCTGAGCTTCGTTTAAAGTTAGCTATCTATCATGGTGTAGATGAGTCGGTATTACAAGTAGGCATAGGACATATTGAAGGTTCTTCGCTTCCTGTTGGCGGTGAGAGTACACATTGTGTCTTGTCAGGGCATAGAGGACTTCCTAGTGCTAAGTTGTTTACCGATATAGATAAGTTAGAGCTTGGAGATGTATTTATGCTACATGTCTATGATGAGGTTTTGACTTATGAGGTTGATCAGATTCTTATTGTAGAGCCTGAAGATTATAGTGCTTTAGCTATTGAAGAGGGAGAAGATTATTGTACCCTTATTACTTGTACTCCCTATGGTATTAATACTCATAGGTTGTTAGTAAGAGGACATAGGATTGAGAATAAGGTTATTGATAATACAAGGGTTACATCTGATGCGGTTAAGGTGAATAAGTATCTTGTGATAGTCTGTGTTAGTTTATTGTTGTTGGTGGTGTATTATCTAGCTGTATTGATTATTAGACTATATAAGAAGAAAAGACATGATGATTATGAAAGAAAGAAAAGAACGATATTACGTAAGAAGAAATAGGGTAATGATTTTATTGCTTTCTTTAATAATGCTTATAGGTTTAAGGGTGAGAGTACATGCTGATGTTTGTTCTATGGTTGTTGAGTGTCCATTAGAAGGCATGGAAGTTAGTATTTATAGAATAGCAGATGATAATGGTTTAATAAGTCCTTATGATACTTATCCTGTTTCTTTAAGTGGTGATTTACAGGCTTGTGCTAATGCGCTAGTGAATTATATTAAAGTAGATAATATAAGTGCTGATGGGTATGCAACTAGTGGCGTTGATAATAAGGTTTATTTTAATAGTTTAGAAAAAGGATTATATTTAATCAGTGTTAAACCAATTGATGATGGTACTTATGTTTATAGTCCACAGGTAACTTTGGTTAATTTAGAAAGTGAACTTGTTGTTGATTTAAAGTATGATAGAGTTTTAAAAGGAAGTGAACCAATTAATTTACATGTTTTAAAGGTTTGGAAAAATGATAATGTGGATAGTCGTCCTAGTAGTATCGAAGTAACTTTATTAAGGGATGGCGTTGTTTATGATAAACAGGAATTGAATAAATTAAATCATTTCTCTTTTACTTGGAATGGTTTAGATAGTTCATATACTTATGATGTTATAGAGGATAATGTGCCAAGTGGCTATACTGTTGGACTTAGTAGGAGCGGTAATACTATTGCTGTTACTAATGATGGTGGAATAGTAGAGAATGTTAGTGTTCCTGATAAATTACCTTTAACAGGGCAATTATGGTGGCCAGTTCCTTTTCTTGTGATTGTGGGTTTTGTTTGTTTGTTGATTGGAAGAAGATATGAAAAGTAAGTTGTTTACTTTTGCAGGAATATTTTGTTTAGTGTTGGCTTTGATAATTAGTGTTAATAATTTGATTGATGATAGGATTAGTATTAATAGTCAAAATAAACTTATTGAGGCTTATGATAATCAAGTTATAGATGAATCTTTGTTAGAAGTGCCAGATTATGTTTTAAATCCTGATATGGATATGCCTGAGGTGGATGTAGATGGGCTTTCTTGTATTGGGATCTTGGAGGTTCCTAGTTTAGATTTAAGGCTTCCAATACTTGGCGATTGGTCAGATGAATTGTTAAAGAAAGCTCCTTGTAGATATTCTGGTAGTGCTTATACAAATAATATGGTCATTGCAGGACATAATAGTAGAGTGCAGTTTAATAAGTTAAATAAGTTAAAAGAAGGTGATTTGATAGTGTTTACTGATGTAGTTGGTAATGTGTTTGAATATCATGTAAGTGCTATTGAAGTGTTGGATGGCGATGATGTTGAGGGGATGCTTAATGGTTGGCCTTTGACTTTGTTTATGTGTACTTATGATAATTTAAGTAGGTATACGATAAGATGCGAATAATAAAAGACAACTTAGGTTGTCTTTTATAGTTTCATGAACTTGTCTACGTCAAGTACGAAGATTGTAGCACCACCAACAGTTACTTCAATTGGCATCGGTGAGAATTCACCAGACATGAATGAGGCAGTAGATGGGGCAATTTCAGTTCTTCTTTTTGATTCTTTTCCAATGATTTCGATTGCGTGATCTACTTGATCATCTTCACATCCAACAATTAGTGTAGTGTTACCTAATGATAGGAAACCACCTGTTGTTGCAAGTTTGGTAACTTGAAATGAGTTATTGTTTAATGAGGCGCTTACAGAAGCGGAGTCATCGTTTGATACGATAGCTAAAATAAGTTTCATAAGGGTTTACCTCCTGTTACCTTAATTATAGATTAAAAATGATAATATTGTATAATATTTAGGTATGATTAAGTTTGAAAAAGTTGCTAAGACCTATAAGAATGGTACTCATGCGTTGTATGATATTTCTTTAGATATCAACGACGGTGAATTTGTTTATATTATTGGTGAAACAGGTTCTGGTAAGTCAACAATGATTAAGATTCTAGATGGTGAGGAGGTTCCTACTAGTGGAAGAGTCACTGTAAGTGGCATTAGCTTAGATAAGAAGGCTAAGAATAGCATTGTTGATGTAGGGAAACTAAAGAAACGTAAGGTTCCTTTGTATCGTCGTAATATTGGTGTTGTTTTCCAAGATTTCCGTTTATTACCAAAAAAGACAGTGTTTGAAAATGTTGCTTATGCGATGGAAGTAGTGGATACTCCAAAGGATAAATTAAGACCTAGAGTTAGAGAAGTATTAAAGCTTGTTGGCTTATCTGATAAGTCTAATTCTTTTCCTAGTGAGGTTTCAGGTGGTCAACAACAGCGTACAGCTATTGCCAGGGCTATAGCTAATAAGCCTAAGATTCTTATTGCGGATGAGCCTACTGGTAATCTAGATCCTAAGAAGAGTAATGAGATTATTAAATTGTTTGAGAAGATTAATCGTGAGGAGAAGACAACTATCATTATAGTTACTCATGATATTGAGACTGTTAGAAAGCATCCTAAGCGTACTATTGAGATTAAGGACGGTCATATTGTCAGGGATAAGGCTGATGGTATTTGTGATGTGAGAACTACAATTGATAAGGCTGATACAGAGACTATTAGCTTGGGCGATATTGAGAGTTTAAAGTTGATGGAGGATGATAAATAATGTTCCGTCGTTTTTTTAGACATGTAAAAGAGGGTTTTGTGGGTGTTGGAAGACACTTTGGTATGGCTGCCAGCAGTATTGCCACAGTTACAATTACTCTGTTGTTGGTAGGTTTCTTCTTGATACTTACTTATAATTTGAATGTAATTACTAAGGATATTGAGGGTTCAATTTCTCTTAGTGCTTTAATTAGCTATGATATTGATTCTAAGGCTACTGTTGATACTTTAAAGAGTCAAATTGAGAGTGTTGATGGTGTTAAGAATGTTGAGTATCGTAGTAAGGATGATGAGTTTACTTTTTATGTAAATATGTATCCTGATATGAAGGAGTTCAATGAACTTTATCGTGATCAAAATCCTTTCCATGATGCATTTTTAATTAGTGTTGAAGATGGAGATAAGTTACAGGCTGTTAAATCAAGTGTAGAGGCTATCAATGGTATTGATTCAGTACATGATGGTGGTAGTAATACTTATTTGTTGATTGATGGTTTGGATAAGGTTAGATTCTTTGGCGGTATCTTAGTAGTTTCTTTATCAGTGTTGGCTGTTTATTTAATCTATAATACTATTTCAATTACTATTAGAGCTCGTGATACTGAAATTTGGATTATGAAGAATGTTGGTGCTAAGAATAGTTATATTAGAGGGCCTTTCTTGGTAGAAGGTATTATTATAGGTGTTCTTGGTTCGATAATTCCAATTGCGGCAATGGTTGGTTTCTATTTGTATGTATTTGATACTTCAGGTGGTAATTTACTTGGTGTATTTACTTTAGTTAGTCCACAACCTTTCTTATATTACTTATGTGGCGGCTTGTTGGTACTAGGTATTTTAGTAGGTTTTATTGGTTCTTATTTGAGTGTTTCAAGACTATTAAGGAGCAAGCGATGAGAAAGAATATATTCTCTTTGTGTTTAGTTTTTTGTATGGTCTTATGCACTATTAATTACAAGACAGTTACTGTTATGGCAGGGGATTGTGATTATTCAGATTGTGACGATAATGATAAGACTTGTAAGCTTAATAACGCAAAGAAGAAGCAACAGTGTCTTCAAAATGAGATTGATAATGCCAAGAGTAATCAGCAGGAGTATTGGGCTTTAGCTTCTAAGTGGGCTAAGGAAGCTGAGGCTTTGGGTGAGCAGATTGCAGAGTTAAAGCCTCAGATTGAAGAGTTGACTGTTAAGATTGATGAGCTTACAAAGAGTATTGAAGAGAAAGAGAAGCTTGTTTCTGAATTAAATAATAGAGTATTGTCTCGTATGGCTTTGTCACAGGGTACAATGCATTTTTCGCCTCTTTTAGATTTCTTGTTGGGTTCTAATGGTTTTGCGGATATGGTAAGAAGACTATACGGTATTGAGGCAATTAATGCCAAGGAACAACAGGATCGTAAGGAATTAGAGGATGTGATTGAGTCTTTGAATAAGGAGAAGGCTGAGCTTGATGTTTCTAAGCAAGACTTAGATAATAAGATGACTGATTTACAGATTAAGTCTAATGAGGCTGAGTATAAGAATCAACAGGCTATGATTGCTTATAATGAGGCTAGTGATATTATTGCGGAGTATCAAAACCAATTGGATGAGCAGACTAAGTTAATTGCGAATATTAAGTTGAGTTTAGATGAACTTAATCAATTAGATCCACAGAGTGGTTTTATATCGCCAGTACCTGGTTCTAGTATTTCAGCTAATTTCCCATACTATCCTGCAAGCTTTGGCGGTGGTGTTCACTTGGGCGTGGATTATGCGGTTAGTGTTGGCTCAAGAATTGTGGCACCTGCTGATGGTGTTGTGGTTATTTCTGATGATAATTGTCCTACTTGGGGTTATTTGGGCAATTCGTGTGGTGGTGCCGGTGGTGGTGTCTCATATGGTGGTAACCAAATTTATTTCTTATGTAGTGTTAATGGTAAGGTTTATGCACTTACTTTCTCTCATTTATATAGCGGTTCTTTGATTGGAACTGGTGTTGTGACAAAGGGTACTCAATTGGCTATGGCTGGTAGTTCTGGTAATTCTACTGGTCCGCATTGTCATATTGAGATGTTCTTGCTGGGTGATGGAGATAATAGTGATTTGGCTACTTATATTGATATGCTTAATAATGGTAGCTATTCTAAGTCGTTCAATTGTGGTTGGGGTGGCGCAGGTTTAAATACTATATGTGAAAGAAAAGGTAGTGCACCTTGTCGTTTGAATGGCGCAAATTATTTGCCTTGATGAATTATGGAAAAAGAGAATACAGTTAGAATTAAATTGAAGAAGGAGCCTTTGGGAGAAGAGCGAATTCTTGTTGAGAAACAAAAGAAGCAACGTAAGGCGTTGATTATTCTTTGTGTTGTCTTGTTTGTGGTTGGTATTGCGCTTGGTGTTTTAGCTAATGAATTACTAACTAATAAACAAAACGAGGCTTATTCAAAGTCTGATGAGATAAAGAAGATTATTAAGAATAATTGGTTGTATAGGGATGATTATGATGACTTGGATAAGTTGTTAGATAATCAAGCTTATTTGGGTATGACTACTTTTAGTGATGATCCTTATACGATGTATATGTCTAGTGTTGAAGCATCAGACTATTATAATAATCAAATTAACATGTCTTATGTGGGCATTGGGGTTACTTATGTGCCTGGTTCTTTTGTGATAACTAGGGTTTATAAGAATTCTCCTGCTGATATGGCTGGCTTTAAGGCAGGTGATATTCTTGTGTCTGTTAATGGAACTGAACTAGAGGGTAAGACTAGTGATGAGGTTAAGTCTTTGGTTCTAGGAGAAGAGGGCACGGTAGTTGAGTTTACTGTTAAAAGAGATGGTGAGCTTATTGATATAACTGCAGTAAGAGGAAGTTTTGAGCAGACTGTTTATGCAAGAAAACTTGATGATGATACTGTTTATTTAGAACTTATGTCTTTTGGGGTTAATAGTGGTAATGAATGCATCGAATATTTGAATGAGTATAAGGATTGTTCAAAGATTATTATAGACCTAAGGGATAATACTGGTGGTTATGAAACGGCAGTACAGGAGATTGCGGGTTTATTCTTGGGTAAGGATAAGGTAGTTATGCATAAGAACTATACTTCTAAGAAGAAGGATACGGATTATACAATTTCTAATGCATACTATGATAATTTTAAGGATTTTGTGATTTTAACTAATAACTATACCGCTAGTGCTTCTGAAGTGTTGACAATGGCTTTAAAAGAAGGATTGGATAATGTGACTATTGTGGGTACTAAGACTTATGGTAAGGGTGTTATGCAGTCTAAGTTTAATATTAGTGATGGTAGTTCTATTAAACTTACAGTAGCTTATTGGACAAGTCCTAATGGTACTTCCATTAATGGTGAGGGTATTACACCTGATGTGGAGATTGAAAATCATAAGGCTTTAAGTTTTACTGGTGTTAATTTTGATGGCGAGTCTTATAAATATGATTCAGTTTCTACTTATACCAATATTGTGCAATATGCTCTAGATTATTTAGGTTATGATATAGAACGTTTTGATGGTTATTTTGATTATAGTACTAGGGATGCGTTGATTGAGTTTAAGGAGGATAATGGGCTCGAATCTGACGGGCTCGAATCTGACGGGCTCGAATCTGACGGGGCGTTAGACAGAGATACTTATGTAGCTATTATATCTAAGGTTATTGAGACTAAGAGTTTAGATTTAAGTAAGGATGTTCAGTTAATGAAAGGTAGGGAATTATTGGGTGGATAATATTTTAACTTTATTAACACCAAAGAATCAGGTATGTTACCTTGATCATGATATGACTTTAAGACAGGCAATTGAGAAGATGAGGGTTCATCGTTATACTGTAATACCAGTTCTTGATTCTAAGACTGGTGTCTATGCTGGTTCAATTGCGGAGGGTGATTTGTTGTATAACGTCATCGGTGAAGAGAGCGTTTGTATCAAGGATTTAGAAGAAAAGTATGTGGCGGATGTGATTAGACCTAATTATATTCCGGCTATGAAGATTGATACTACTATGAGGGAATTAGAGAATTTGATTGTGATTCAAAACTATGTTCCTATAGTGGATGATCGTGATATTTTGATGGGTATTGTGACTAGAAAGTCAGTTATGCAGTATTTAATCAAGAAAATTGATGAAAAAGAGGGAAAATAAGGGCTTTCTTTATTGAAAAATATAGTTAGCTTTCTTATAATAATGGGGCATAAAATGCTTCCTGTCCCGGTAAGACAAGAAAGAAGGTAAAAAAAGATATGCGTCAGACTACAATGCTAAAAGCTGAAGAAGTCAAAAAAGAATGGTATGTAATAGATGCAGAAGGCCAAACTCTTGGTAGACTTGCAACTAAGGTTGCTGCTGTATTAAGAGGAAAGCATAAGCCAACTTACACACCAAATGTTGATTGCGGCGATTACGCAATCGTAATCAATGCTGACAAGGTTGTCTACAGTGGCGACCAAGAAGAGAAGAAGATCTACTATCACCACACAATGTTCCCAGGTGGCTTAAAGAGTAGAAGTATTGGTTTAATGAAGAGAGAATATCCAGTAGAGCTTGTTGAACATGCTATTCAAGGTATGCTTCCACATAACAAGTTGGGTGATCGTATGAGAACTCATTTGTTTGTTTATGAAGGTGCTAACCACCCTCATGCTGCACAAAAGCCTATGGAGCTTAAGTAAGGAGTATACTAATGGCAAAGAAAAAGAACAATGTAAATTACCTAGGTACAGGTAGACGTAAGTCATCAGTAGCTCGTGTTTATATGACAGCAGGTACTGGTGTTATTACTGTTAATGGAAAGACTCTAGATCAATATCTTCCTCAAGAAGTTTTGAGAATGGTTGTTAAATCACCTCTTGTTATTACTAACACTGAGGGTCAATTCGACGTAAACATTAATGTTTATGGCGGTGGTTTAACTGGTCAAGCTGGTGCTATGCGTCATGGTATCGCTAGAGCATTACTTGAAGTTGGTGAAGATTACAGACCAGTATTAAAGTCTGCAGGATTCTTAACTCGTGATTCTCGTGCTAAGGAACGTAAGAAGTATGGATTAAAGGGCGCTAGACGTGCTCCACAATTCTCTAAGCGTTAATTTATTGACACAAGAGATTACAAAGAAGTGTTTGAAGTTCTTAAGAACTTTAGATGCTTCTTTTTCTTTTTGTAATTTCATTTGAGATAAATAGTAAAAAAATATGATTATTTAATCATATCTTTCATAAGAATTATTTAAAAATGGGATAAATCAGGAATATCAATAGAGGGAAGTACTACGTCAATGTTGTTTAAGAACATTAACATGTAAATAGGATAATAAATATAATTATTATTGACTTCGATATTGTAATTCGTAAAGATGAAGGCTTCGTTTATAGAGTAATTTGATACTTCCATAATATTTTTAAGTGCGCAATGACGCTTATAGTCTTTTCCACTCTTAATTTCAATAGGAAGTACTTTTCCATTGTATTCAATAATGAAATCTAATTCTCCAAAACGTTTGGTGTTGTAATAGTATAGAGCGAAACCTTGATTTTTTAATTCTTGGGCTACAACATTTTCATAGATAGCTCCAAAGTTTATGTTTGGATTGTCAGCTAATAATTGCATTTTACATGCTTTTCCATATAGCGTAGTAAGCATTCCGACATCTGATAAAAAGAACTTAAATAGGCTGCTATTTTCATTAATCTTAAGAGGAATCATAGGCTCGCATACATTGTATATTGGTAGTGCAACTCCTGCGTTAGATAGCCATAAAAAATCTTCTGAACTTTTTTCATAGCGAAGACCTTTCTTCATATCTGCAAAAATAAATCTTTTGTTAGGCTTATTTAACTCGGCAGGTATCAAATCATAAATTCTTGTTAAATAAATATGTTTTTGTTCAGTTTCATATTTAGTAAAATCCTTTTTATACTGAGTAACTATATCTAGATGTTCTGACATTGTCAACTCAAGATTTTTAGTATCACTAAATTTTTGCACAGCGCTAGGCATACCGCCTACGCATAAATATGTATTGAATATTTTCATCATACGATTATGAACAGCTTCATTAACTGGAGTTCTATCATTGAAAGATTTATATAATGATTCTTTTAGTGAGTCTGTAAAATTGTATAATTGAAGAAATTCTTCAAAATTCATAGGATACATGGTTAATGTTTTTAAATAACCTACTGGGGCAGAAGTGATATTTTTTAATTCGACGCCTAATAGAGAACCACTAAACACATATCGATAAGAACCTTCATCGACCCAAAATTTGACTTTCGTAGCTATTTCTTTAAATTCCTGAATTTCATCAATGAAAATAAATGTTTTACCTTTAATAAACGGTTTGTCCGTAAATAAAGAGAGGTTAGTAACCATATCATCAACCGATTGAGAATTTGTCAATAATGGTACAAGTTCTGGAGATTGAATAAGATTAAATTCTATATAATCACATTCTAATTCTTGCAAAACTTTTCGGATAACAAAAGTTTTACCTACTTGTCTTGCTCCGTCAATTAGTAAGGCTTTTTTGTCGTTTTTTATCCAAGAAATAATTGAACTTTCTATTTTTCTTTTTAACATGATCTCACACCTTTCATTATTCTAAGTATAGTATATAAAGGTTGAGACATTTACGCAACCATTATTACGATAAAAATGACATTTTTCCAACCAAAAAATAACAATTTCACACATTTTTCCAATTTATATCATTGTTTTTTTAAAATAACCAATCTGGTTTTATGGTTTTAAATAATATATCACGCTACTTCTTTTAGTTAAATAATTTCGTAATATCCTTTAAAAAGTAAGAATATGGAGTAAATATTTTATCAAATTATAAACAAATGATTCATTATCGGTGAGATCAGAATTTTCTTTTAGAGTGACATATAGAGTGACATTTGTCGCTCTAATTTAGAATAATAAAAACTCTTTTACTATATCTACTAGTATAATTGATAGATATAGCGAATTAAATGGTGATGAATTTAAGAATAAATTAAATGATTATGTAGAAAAAGAGGTGATAGATTTTTCTTTAGTTAAAAAGTATCTATCTTTGTTTCCTAATAGGGCGTATAGGAATTTGTATGAAGCAGGTTTGATGATATTAGAAAGGGATAATAAATGATTGAATTATATAAACCAAATGTAGATGAATTATGGTTTAAAGAGAAGATGATGTCTGATGAGGATACGATGTCTTATAATCATGGGACTATCGCTTTTCCTGTGTCTAAATGGGATGCTTGGTATCAAAGATGGATGAATGACGATAAGCGTTTTTATCGATATATTTGTGATGAGAATACATTTGTGGGTGAAGTGGCTTATTACTTAGATTTAGAAAGAGAAATATATATTGCGGATGTGATTATTTATGCACCATATAGGGG